>JAUWDC010000253.1 GCA_030608985.1 Desulfobia sp.
CCGATGGAGAACTACCGGAGAAAGATGGAACAAATCTGTTCCGGCTCACGGATAACGGTCAGGAGATTGAGGCTACAAATTATAAAATACAACAGGGAGCCCTGGAAGGTTCCAATGTAAATACTGTTACCGAAATGGCCAATATGCTGGAGTTGCATAGGGCCTATGAAACTCAGCAAAAAATAATCCGCACCTTTGATGAAATGGACAGTAAAGCCATCAATAGTGTCGGAAAATTGACATAATTCACCTCTCACAGAGGCACAGAGAACACAGAGAAAAGAAAAAATCTCAGTTTTTTGACTCCTCATAAAAATTGGAGAAAAACCATACATGATTCGCGCACTGTACACATCAATCACCGGTATGAATGCTCAGGAACTGCAGCTCAATGTTGTTTCCAACAACCTGGCGAATGTCAACACCACCGGTTTCAAAAAGAGCTCAGCCCAGTTTGAGGACCTGTTTTACCAGACTCTCCGCGCTGCCGGTGCCGAAACTGTCGGCGGAGGACAGGTTCCTACCGGTATCCAGGTGGGGATGGGTGTGCGCCCCAGTTCTGTTCAAAAAGTATTCACCCAGGGAGATTTTGTTCAAACAAGCAATGACCTTGACATGGCTATTGAAGGCCGTGGATTTTTCAAAATTCTTCGAGATGGAGATGAATTTTATACACGAGACGGTTCCTTCAAGCAGGATAGTGACGGATTTATCGTAACAAGCAACGGGGATAGGCTGCAGCCGGAATTCCAAATTCCGCCAGATACCGTCGTCATTGAAATCGATTCCGGAGGCCTGATCACAGCTCTGGATGCAAACTCCGATGTCATCGCCTCCCAGCAGCTTACTATTACCGGCTTTGTCAACCCTGCCGGTTTGAAGGCAACGGGCGACAATCTCTACCTGGAAACCGAAGCATCCGGTGATCCTTTTGAAGACGACCCAGGGACAGAAGGCCTTGGCTCTATTGAACAGTTTACCCTGGAAAGCTCCAATGTAAATGTCACTGAGGAGATAGTGAATCTTATTATTACCCAACGTGCTTTTGAGTCAAACTCAAAAGGTATTACCACAGCCGATCAATTGCTGGAAATTGCCAATAACCTGGTTCGATAAGCTTGATGGCGTCGCAGTTAGCGTAGACTTCGAAAAGTCCGATCTACTGCGTTGTAAGTTTTTGACAGACACTCAACATATCACATGTATAGTCGAGTCCCTGTCAAAAACACTACGCCTTGTACCCCAAGGGCATTTCCTGCGGGGCATATATCAAACTTTTTGCTTAGCCATCTGGGAGCTTTGAACCGACTTTTTACGAGAACATCAAACTTGCCATGCATATTTTTTCTTTTTGTATAACTATCGCTCTTTTTTTCGGCCATGGAATTGCCTGGGGAAGCGATGCAATACCACCTCACTCAGGCAAGGTTCACGTTGTCGAACAGAGTGAGTTAAAAGAAATTTTTGCTGAAATTATTGAAAGTGACGTTTCCTGGTTACAGGGAGACCTTGATATCCGTTCGTTTTTCTCCCAGCCGGAGCACATTCTCCTGGAAGGAGAAAAAACAGGCTATCGACTGCTGTCAATAACCCCGGACCGATACCCAGGTAAAAAGTATATCTCCATTGTTTTTACCGCAGATGGCCAGGATGTTGCCACTGCTAGAATGAGTGCTGATGTACTCTTTTTCGGAGAAGTGGTGTGCGCTTCAAAACGAATATCACGAAACACTCTTATCACGCCCGAAGACCTGACCACAGTATATCGAAATGTCTCCATGATGGATGGGACAGTTATCCAGGATACAGACCAGGCAATTGGCAAAATGGCGAAAACCACCATCCAGCCAGGTACAATTTTATATCATCGTCACTTGAAAAAACAGCCCCTGGTCAGCCGGGGGGACCATGTCACCATTCTGGTCCGCCATGGAGCGCTCCGGGTAACAGCACCGGGGGAAGTGAAAAATTCCGGAGCCGAAGGCGACATGATTAAAGTCAAGAATCTCATGAGCAGACGCGTTATTTACGCCCGCGTTATCCATGAAGGACTTGTCGAAGCAGACTGAACTATTCAGCAGCACCCCATCTGCGCGCGATCGGGTCTACTCGCATAGGTTCACTATAACTCGTAGCCCCGCTTACACCCCATCTGGAGCACTGCTGCATAGTTATATTATGGAGAATTTAAAATGTATTAGCCTTTGGCTAAATTTTTACAGCAGACTTATAAGGCCAACTCATGCATCACATTCTAATTGTCGTTATTTTTGCTCTTCTACAGGCAGGGTGCTCCTCTCTTTCGCAGACAACCCTCAAGAAAGAAGATCCTCTGCCCGCACGTATGGATATGCCATCTGTCAGCATGGCAAAGGTGCAACCGCCGGAAGGCACTCTTTTCAATGATCGGGCCATGAATTTATACCAGGATAATCGTGCCCACCAGGTAGGAGATATTCTGGTTGTCAATATCGTTGAGACATCCAGTGGCAAGAAGGAAGCCGAAACGATAACTGAACGGGAATCCACTGTCAGTGGCGATCTCACCTATCTCTTCCGCTTTGCAAACTGGATGCACTTGAAGGACCCTGATATCCCTGGTGCCCAGACCATAGGGGCAAATCTCACCAATGATTTTGAGGGAACAGGGGAGACGTCCAGAAACAGCACCTTAACCGCGACCATCTCTGCCCGAGTCATTGACAAGACCATAGATGGCAATCTGATGATCCGCGGCTACCGGGAAATAAAGGTAAACAATGAAACCCAGTACATTATTCTCTCAGGTCTGGTAAGGCCGCAGGATATTTCCCCTGACAACTCCATCAGGTCATCCCATATTGCTGATGCCCGCATTGAATACAGCGGCGTAGGGGTCATTGCTGAGAAACAGCAACCGGGCTGGTTTGCCAGGGCGCTGGATGTTGTCTGGCCTTTTTAATGAAGTCGTAAAAACGATAAATTAACCACAGAGGGCACAGAGACCCCAGAGAAATCTTTTTATTACAAGAAGTTACCTCTGTGAGCTCTGTGTGCTCTGTTGTGAAAAAAAGACTTTTCGAAGTCTCTGCTTTAAACTAGGAAAAAATTTCCCTGGAGCTCTTTTTATGAAACGATATTTCACATTAATGGCCACATGCCTCGCCATTGCTCTCTTTGTCCTGCTCTCCTTTGACAAAGCAGGAGCAGTACGCCTGAAAGATCTTACATCAGTGAAAGGGGCTCGAATAAATCAGTTGATCGGCTACGGTCTGGTTGTCGGGCTCGATGGCACAGGTGATGGGAGTAAATCTCCCTTTACCGGGCAGGCATTGGTAAACATGCTCGAAAATCTTAATATCTACGTCAATAAAGATGATATCAAAGTGAAAAATGTTGCCGGCGTCATGATCACAGCCTCTTTGCCGCCTTTCGTCAAAATCGGCCAGAA
>JAUWDC010000071.1 GCA_030608985.1 Desulfobia sp.
GGAGGGAGCGAATCTTCATTGGGCGGATTTCCGTGATGCCGACCTGGGAAATGCAAATCTCAGACAGGCCTACCTGGTTAAAACCAACTTTACCGATGCGGATCTGACCGGAGCCGACCTCACCGATGCTGTGATTCAGCGGACAATATTTGAGGACACCAAGGGGTATGCTTCACCTGTTGAAGAAGACACAGAAAGGGTAAAGAGGGTTCTGGAACCTGTTAAAAAGAGTACGAGGTGGTGGTGGCCGTTTTAGGCAATTGAAAATTGATAATTGATAATTGATAATTTCAGCTTCGTTCCCAAGCTCCCGCACGGGAAGGCATTCAGGGCTCCCAAGCAGGAGAGCTTGGGAGCCAGGTACGATGACTGAGAATAATTGTCAATTTTCAACTATCAATTTTCAATTATCCTAACGTATTTTATCGTAATAACTCTGCAAATCGCGATTTAGAAACCTCTGTATTTTTGACAAGTTACGGGAATGTCCTGCCCAGAGCTCTTTTGTTGTCGCCTTACCCAGAAGATCCTGTACCTTATCTTCCATCTTTCTCCAGAGGTTCTTTTTATACTCGCTGTTTAGGGTAACAAGCTCCTCGCTCTTGATAGAACTCTGCTTTCTCAAACTGGTAAAAACAAAGCGGCTGAAAATAAACCAGAACACAAACAGGGTCAGTGCAACCAGGCATCCCGGCAGAATAAAATGTGTCAGGTTGACTGTGCCTCCCATGAGGGCCGAAAGCAGTGTTTCCTGAGGATAGGAAACCAGAGCCTTCATCACCATATCGCCAAAGAAAAAAACCAGAATGGAGCACACCAAAGCAACTTTTGAAGTTTTCGTCAGCAGTTGCCATGCCTTACGGCTGAAATGTGTCATTGCCTCACAGACCAATTGCAGCTCGTTGACCTGCCGGTCAATGTCCTCGAGGATATGATTCACCCTGAAGCTCGGTGCGCTTTTGATTTTTGCCATCAACTGATCACGCTCCTGGGCCAGAGGAGACAGTATATCAGAAGGTTCAGCTTCACTGGGAGCATAGGTAAGATAAATATGCGGGATATCCTTCCGGCCTGTCATCTGGGACATGTTCCAGCACAGGGCCCCGTATGAGCGCACCAAGTCACTCAGGTTGTCACATTCATCAATTCGACTCATGACAAAAATAATGCGGTCCTCACCGGATTTTTCCGGCAACGTGCTCCTGATGGCCGTATATGTCTCTTTTATTGTTCCAGCTTTATGGGGATCAAACATCAAGACAATAAGATCAGCGAGATTGGCAATGTCACCAAGCACAGCCATGTAGTCATAGCCTCTATCCTTTTCCGTCACAGAATCGAGCATCCCGGGACTGTCTATGATCGCCATGTTTTCCAGGACAGGGTTTTCCATCTTTTTCAGCAAAAAGTGAGATACAAAACGTTCCCCATATTTTTTAAAGCTGCCAAAGGGGAGTGTCTCATCATTCACCAGGGTAGAGCCTGGAACTTCCCGGGTTTCCTCGCCAACACCACCTGCTGTAATTATTGTAAAAGAATCATCAGTGGGAGCCTGACCGGTACGCTGTATATCTTCACCAAGAAGCTCATTGATCAATGTCGACTTCCCTGAAGAATAATTGCCAATAACGAGAACTATAGGCTTCCACTTGAGAATAGATTCCAGGTTGCTGAAATCGAGCTGATACTTTAAAAAAAGAGGTGACAGAATTCTTTTCACCTTACTCTGTAACTCTGCCTGTAATGCTTTTTCATCCATGATTTGTACCTGAAAGTTTTAAGTTATCAGATTTAAGATTTAAGTTGTTTGATGAGGTGTGCAGATCCCGCTGCGTATCGTTTTTATATACCGTCTGATGCCACAATAATATGAAACTACCCTTGAAGGAAAGGAAATATAGCATTATACCCCATTTTGGTTACTATGTTGCCAGCTTGACAACATAGATTTCCCCTGTGTATCGGAGTAAAGTTACCTTAAACCTTAAACCTTAACCCAGATAAACTGGAAAAGACATTAAGGATTTAGGGATAAGTCCCTTAACAGTAGAGGCAAGTTGTTTATTTCAATAGCATTTCTCAATTTCTTGCCATAAATAACACGAAAATAATTTCTAAGGGACTAAACCTTTCCTTGCTATCTTACCCTAACATAGACCCGGTTATTTTTGGCATAGGTCCGCTCCAGGTCCGCTGGTATGGCATGATGTATGTTCTTGGCTTTGCAGCCTGTTACTTCCTGGTTCGCCGCCAGATCTCATCTTTTAAACTCAACGCCCTGGAAAGGGAATTTGAAAATCTCAACCTTACCATGCTTATCTGCCTGGTGGTGGGTGGTCGGCTCGGCTATGTTCTGTTTTACAATTTTTCTTATTATATTCAGCATCCTCTAGAGATATTTGCCACCTGGCAGGGAGGAATGTCTTTTCATGGCGGGCTACTTGGAGTTATTGTTGGAGGCTGGTTCTATTGCCGTCGAAAAAGTCTGAACTTTCTTGAAAATGCCGACGTCTATGTAGTAACTATTCCTATCGGCTTAGGGCTGGGTCGAATTGGAAATTTCATCAATGGTGAACTGTTTGGCCGGGTGAGTGATGTGCCCTGGGCGATGGTTTTCCCAGGAGGGGGCCCTTTTGCACGCCACCCTTCTCAACTCTATGAGGCTCTGCTTGAGGGTCTGCTGCTTTTCATGATCCTCTGGCCCCTTAAAAAGGCTCAATATAAAAAGAACTGGCCCTATGGCAGTATGCTGGCTGTTTTTCTTATTCTCTATGGGATATTGCGCTATTTTGTGGAGTTTTTTCGTGAGCCGGATGCCCATATTGGACTCATGGCTCATGCCATCAGCCGAGGCCAGCTTTTAAGTGGTATTATGATCTGTGCGGGATTACTTCTTTTGTTTGCTGTATCAAGGAAAACAAATAATGCAAAATGATGAATTCGAAATAAGTCTCACCACAGAGAGCACAGAGACCACAGAGAAATCTTTTTGTTACAAGCAGTTACCTCTGTGATCTCTGTGTACTTTGTGGTTAATTTATAATTTTTACAACTTCATCAAATTTAGAAATATTAAAATGAAACCATTATACTTTTATATCTTATCCCTTCTACTTCTAGTGACCTATATGACCCCTCATTCTTCACAGGCCGAGGAACTGGCCCCCTATTTATACAAAGAGACCCTTGAGAACAACCTGCGGGTAATCGTCAAGGAAACTCCTGGAACCAAAGTTGCCACTGTCCAGATATGGGTGAAAGCCGGCTCTATTTATGAAGATGCCAACGAAGGCGGCATCACCCATCTTATTGAACATATGATTTTTAAAGGGACCCCTACCAGGGGCCCGGGACAACTGGCCGAGGCAATTGAAAGCCTTGGCGGCCAAATTAATGCGTATACTTCCTATGAACACACGGTATACCATGCCACTCTGTCATCACGCCACTGGCAGACAGCGCTTGATGTTCTTGCTGATGCTATTCTCAACTCTACGTTTGACGCAGAAGAGCTTGAGCGTGAGAAAAAGGTGGTGCTCGAAGAACTGTACATGCGAAACGACCGCCCAACAACAAAGCTCTTCCAGGAAATGATAAGCACTGCCTACACAACCCACCCATACAGACTGCCGATTATAGGAACTGAAGAAAGTGTGAGCAGCTTTACTCGCGACGACATACTCAATTACATAAAAAAACATTACCACCCCGAGAACATAACCGTGGTTGTCGTTGGCGATATCCGCTACCAGGAAATTATGAAAAAAGTCCGTTATCTCATGGGTGACATGACGACGGCTGATAACGGTGAACCATCCCTGCCCGAAGAACCGGAGCAGCAATCATCTCGCTTTTTCGCTCTCAAGGAAGATGTGGGACAGAGCCACCTGGTAATGGCAATGCCGATCACGCCGTTCAATCATCCGGACAGTCCGATTCTCGATGTTATCGCTTCAATTCTTGGCCAGGGCGAAACATCACGCCTCTACCAGAAGCTGCGTAATGAAAAAGGCCTTGTATATCATATTAACACCGGAGCCTTTACACCTAAATACTCCGGCCTGCTTGAGACTACCGCAGTCCTTGATGCAGCCAAAATAGGTCCGGCTCTGGAGGCAATCTTTGAAGAATTTTTCAGGCTGAAATACCTGCCGGTGAGCAATGAAGAGCTGAGCCGGGTCAAACGCAATGTTGAAAGTGATTTTATTTTCAACCTGGAGAGGGCCGAAGGCCAGGCCAGAGTGCTTGGTTCTTTTGAGTTTCTCAGCGGTGATCCTAGAGAAGATGACTACCTGGAGGCAATTCGAGCAGTAAGCCATGAAGATATCATGGAAGCTGCAAATCGATATTTTATCCCTGAAAGAATTACAGCCGGCTATCTCGTACCGTCATCAACAGAGGATGACCTGGATCTTGAAGAATTAAAACGCCTCATTGCCAGAGCTGATGAAAATGCTCTCAAAACCGTCCCGCCATCTCTCGTGACGGATTCATTTCTTCCAAATGTCCATCGCTATACTCTTTCCAACGGAATACGATTACTGGTAAGAGAAGATCCTGAAATTCCTACAGTAGCCATGCGGGCTATATTCCCAGGAGGGCTTCGCTCTGAAACAGAGGCCACAAACGGCGCCTTTGCGTATATAAGTGAACTCTTGCCCACAGGGACCACAGAGCTCTCGACCACAGAACTGGCAATAAAAATTGCCGATATGGCCGGCTCTATTTCAGGATTTAACGGAAAAAATACATTTGGACTCAAAGCAGATTTTCTGTCCCGTTTTTTTAAGCCGAGCCTTCACCTGCTCAGGGATATCATCTTGACCCCCTCTTTTGATGCCAAGGAAACAGAAAAGATACGTCCTGAACTTCTTGCCCAGCTCAAGCAGCAGGAGGACTCCCTCCCTGCTCTCACTTTTCGGGAGTTTAACAAGCTGCTTTTCCAGGGACATCCTTATGGCCTGAACACTGCAGGCCGTGAAGAGGCGATTACCTCCTTTACACCTGACATACTCCGCCGGATATACTCCGAGCATGCACGTCCTGATAAAATGGTCTTGAGTATAGCAGGTGATGTCAAAGCCGAACACGTATTGAAATTGGTAGAGGAAAGTTTCGGGAACTGGAAGGCTCCTGAGGATTCAGACGATTATGAAGATTTTGAAGAAAGTTTTCTTCCCCCTCTCGCGCCAGCTGAACCAGAGATATTTTCCATTGAGAAAGATAAAGAACAGGTCCATATCATTATTGGATTTCTAGGAACCACACTTACCAGCGAAGATCGTTATGGCCTTGAGGTGTTGGAAACTATTCTCAGCGGTCAGAGCGGTCGGTTATTTACGGAACTGCGAGACAAGATGAGTCTTGCTTACAGCTTGTCAGCGTTTAGCCTTTTTGGTATTGATACCGGGTCGTTTGGCATGTACATTGGCACCAGTCCTGAGAAGAAAGACCGTGCTCTTGAGGCCCTCTGGAAAGAACTTTCTCGAGTACAGGAAGAGATGGTCAGTGAAGAGGAGCTGTCTCGGGCGCGCAACCTTTTAATCGGCCACTATGAACTGGGTCTTCAGACCCATGGCTCCCAGGCCATGGAGATGGGGCTGAATGAAACCTATGGCCTGGGGCAGAATTTTGGCAACAGCTACATTGACGAGATAGAAAAAATTGACGGCCAAGAAGTACTGAGGACTGCCAAAAAATTTATCCTGCCCGACAACTATGTAATGGTAACAGTGGGGGCGGGTCAGAAGACAGAAGACAGCGATCAGGTGACGGAAAAGCCACCAATTGATTTATAACGATTTCGATGAGTAATATTATCATGCAAAACAAAATGTTAGCACCCTCCATTCTTTCAGCAGATTTTGCCACGCTTGGCCAGGAAATTCAGGATGTTGTTGCCGCAGGAGCAGATGTTATCCATATAGACGTTATGGATGGTCATTTTGTCCCCAATATCACCATCGGCCCTCTGGTGGTTGATGCTGTAAGAAAAATTTGCGCCCTGCCTCTTGATGTTCACTTGATGATAAGTGATCCGGATAAATACATAGATGCTTTTGCCGCTGCCGGGGCTGACTGGATCACCGTGCACGTTGAAGCATCTACCCACCTGCACCGTACTATCCACAGAATAAAAGATCTGGGGAAAAAGGCAGGGGCTGTTCTCAACCCGGCAACATCTCTTACATCACTGGATTACATTCTGGAAGATCTTGATCTGGTGATGCTGATGAGTGTCAACCCTGGTTTTGGGGGACAGTCATTTATTCCTTCAACCCTGGACAAGGTCAGGGAACTAAAAGGGATGATTGACCAAAAAAACCTTACGGTGGGAATTGAGATTGATGGAGGTGTCAGTCCGTCAACAATTTCAGAAATTTCAGAAGCCGGCGTAAATATTTTTGTCGCCGGCTCTGCAGTTTTCGGTGCAGAAGACTATTCCAAAGCTATCTCGACGCTGAAGAGTAGATGGTAAAAAGTGCCTAACGTGAGCTAAAGT
>JAUWDC010000042.1 GCA_030608985.1 Desulfobia sp.
GTTCATTCTCTGGAATGAAAATTTCTCCCAGTCCGCATCGGGGCCCGGAGGATAGCAGACGAATGTCATTGGCTATCTTCATTAAACTCACAGCAAGTTGTTTTAATGCGCCATGGGATTCAACCAGGGCATCATGGGAAGCCAGGGACTCGAATTTGTTTTCAGCAGGGGAAAACCTGAGATCGGTGAATGTGTTGATGTAGTCGACGACTTTTTTGTCATATCCTTTTGGACTATTAAGTCCTGTTCCCACGGCAGTCCCGCCAATAGCCAATTCACGAAGATGGGTCAGCGTGTTTTCCAGAGCTTTTATTCCGTGTCGGAGTTGGGCGGCATATCCTGAAAATTCCTGACCAAGAGTAAGCGGGGTTGCATCCATGCAATGTGTACGGCCGATTTTGACAACATCCTTACACTCGTCGGATTTCTTTAGAAGAGTATCCCGTAACTTCTCTAATGCCGGGATCGTATGTTCTGCCAGTATTTTTACGGCAGCAATATGCATAGCTGTGGGAAAGGTGTCATTGGAGGATTGTGATTTGTTGACATCATCGTTTGGATGGAGAAAACGTGATCCCTGACCAATTATATTATCCTGCAGCATATGGGCACGATTTGCGATAACCTCATTTGCGTTCATATTTGTCTGAGTGCCTGAACCTGTCTGCCATACCACAAGCGGAAATTGGTCATCAAGTTTTCCATTAATGATTTCGTCGCACACATCACCAATAAGGTCACGTTTTTCCGATGTGAGAATTTTCAGGTCACAATTGGCACAGGCAGCAGCTTTTTTCAGGTAACCAAAAGCCCGAACAATTTGAATGGGCATGGAACCGGGAGGACCTATCGGAAAGTTTTCGAGTGAACGCTGGGTTTGAGCACCCCATAGTTTATCATCCGGGACCTTTACTTCTCCCATGGTGTCTTTTTCAATTCTGTATTTCATGCAGCACCGTATCCTGTGAAATAGTTATATGATTACCACCCAACTTCAGCAAAAGTTATGAATAAGTTACGATTATTTTTACCATGAAATTATGTGTCCGCCATAATTTATTGTGCATTTTCCAGATTTTAGATTATTTATAAGCGTCAACAAAACGTTATAAAAGGGCATTATTTTTTGTAAAATCGAAGTAACTATTCAGGAGCACCCCATCTTGTTCCATTTTTGCCTTTTTGAGTACACAAGTATGCTTCAAAGTCCTAAATGAATCAATATGGAGCACTCCTGAACAGTTACGGAACGGTGATTAGACCAATTTTGTGGCCCCACTTGAATAATTATAAATCGAAAAGGAGACTGAGTCATGGATAAGTATGTATGTGATGTATGTGGTTATGTATATGATCCTGCGGCAGGAGACCCTGATAATGGCATTGATGCCGGAACCGCCTTTGAAAATCTTCCGGAAGATTGGGTCTGTCCCATTTGCGGCGCGTCCAAGGATGAGTTCTCCAAAGAGTGATGGCGTCATAACAGCACAGACTTTGCAAAGTTCGATCTATTGCTGGGTGGATTGAACTATTTTGGATTTCTGATTGCGGATTTCGGAACGGGTTGCGGGATGTTTTACCGAAATCCGCAGGTAAGCGAACCTGTGAGACTCCGATCCAAAATCCGAAATCGCGCTAATTAATGCCTGTCTGCGCCCTGATGCCTAACGACATGGTCTAAATCGACAAAAATGTTTCTATGAAAGGAGGCGCCTGTATGGATCCTGCAGCTCTTATTCCTGTTGCCGATACCATTCCTGTTCATTGGCTGTGGTTTCAGGTTTTGCTTACCGTCACGTTTTTACTCCATGTGGTGGCAATGAATATTATGGTCGGCACATCCATAATAGCCTTGGTGACCCATGTCCGCAGTGAAGATGCGCCCGTATCCCTCTGCCGGGATATTGCCAAGAAAATTCCTTTTTTTATCGCCTTTGCCGTTAATTTCGGCGTAGCACCTCTTTTATTCGTGCAGGTTCTGTACGGCCATTTCATGTATACAAGTTCTGTGCTGATGGCTACCTTCTGGCTGTCCATTATTGGCCTGCTCATTATCGCTTACGGATGCACGTATTTTTTTGATTTCAAGTATGATGACCTGCTTGGCAACCGCGCTCTGGTCCTTTCGATTCCAGTCGTGATATTTCTTACTATCGGCTTTCTTTTTTCCAATAATTTTACATTAATGCTGGTTCCTGAAACATGGGTTGGATATTTCAACAACAATGATGGGACGCTGCTGAATCTGGCAGAACCGTCTCTTATCCCGCGATACCTTCACATGATGGTATCTGCAGTGGCTGTTGGTGGTCTGGCAATAGCTTTGTATTACGATTTCATCCAACGACGCGGCCAACAGATCCCAGAGGGGCGTATTCAACTTGGCTGCCACTGGTTTTCAATAGCTACGGGCATAAATTTCATTATCGGTTTTCTTTTTCTTGAATCACTGCCTGCTGCCGTAAAGGACGTCTCCACCGGAGCGGGCCTGTTTTTTGCCATAAGCCTGTTTGGCGGTATTGTCAGTGGAGGGTTTTCCATTGTCCTGGGGTTTGTGTATAAAGTAAGGCAATGCGCCATGGCAGCTCTTCTTGCCATTTTCTTCATGGTGCTTACTCGGGAAGCTGTACGGGTCGGTTATCTTAAACCTTACTTTACCGTTACTGATCTTCAGGTAATGCCGCAATATTCACCCATGATAATATTCTTTATCGTTTTTGCTGGGGGTATATGGTTCATCTGGTATATGCTCAAGCTTGCTTTTCAGGTCGGGGAGGTGGAATAATGAATTATCCTGTCTGGTCGCTCGATTTTGCCGGTGGTGGTCTTCTTATTGCCATGATGGCAGTGTTTCATGTGTATATCTCTCATTTTGCCATTGGCGGCGGATTATTTCTTGTTCTCACCGAGAGAAAGGGGTTACGTGAAAAGTCACAGGAGATACTCGATTACACTTACAGGCATACCAAGTTTTTTCTTATACTGACCCTGGTTTTCGGCACAATCACCGGTGTCGGCATCTGGTTTACCATTGCTCTTCTTAACCCCGGTGCCACTTCAAAACTTATTCACACCTTTGTGTTTGCATGGGCTGTCGAGTGGGTTTTCTTTACCCTGGAAATAGTATCAATTTTTGTCTATTTCTATACGTTTGGTCGTATGGATCCTCGAAAACATCAGTTGATCGGCTGGCTTTATTTTATTTTTGGCTGGCTTTCTCTCTTTGTTATAAACGGCATCATCGATTTCATGCTCACTCCGGGTCAATGGATTGAAACCCAGGACTTCTGGTCAGGCTTTTTTAATCCGGCCTTCTGGCCGTCTCTTTTCTTCAGGACCTTTCTTGCCCTTATGATTGCTGGTCTGTTTGGTTTCCTGACGGCCTCCATGATCAAAAAAGAAAGTTTTCGCCTGAAAATGCTTCGTTACTGCTCACGCTGGCTGCTTATTCCCATAGCTCTTTTCCTTGCCTCAGGGTGGTGGTATCTCACCTCGCTTCCATCCCATGTAAATGAAATGATTTTGTTCAGAATGCCTGAGTTGAAGCCTTTCCTGACAGCTTTCCAATGGCTCACTCCGATAATTATTATAGGCGGGATACTGATGGCAGTGCGGTTGCCCAGAATACTCTGTCGAAGTGCAGCGGTGGTACTTCTCGTACTGGGCATTATGTATATGGGGGCATTCGAGTTTATCCGTGAGGGCGGCCGGCGGCCCTATATTTTATACGATTACATGTATTCCAATTCTATTTTGAAACAAGATCTTGCCATGGTTCAGCAGAAAGGAGTGCTGCAGCAGGCAAAATGGGTCTGGAATAAACAAATTACCAATGAAAATAAAATAGAGGCCGGCAAAGAGCTTTTCAGGTTGCTCTGTATGCCTTGCCACTCCCAGGGCGGGCCTCTTAATGATATTTATCCGTTAACTGCCAAATATAATCAGTTCGGAATGAATGCCTTGCTGACAGGTATCGGTAAAATAAATCGTTTCATGCCTCCTTTCGCCGGAATTGATGAAGAGCGGGATGCCCTTGCATCCTATATCGTTCATGGTCTGCACGGCAAGGAAATGAAAGAGGAGACAGAGATAACAATTACCACTCAAGAGGATAATATCCCAGCCTTTAATCCGGATACAGATAGTTATGTGCTCCTGGCATGGAACAGTTATGGAATACATGATTTGACAGATGCCGATAATTATTGGTCTTTCCACCCGCCGGGCAATGACCTTTTTGCCCAGCTGATTAAGAGAGGTGAGGTGCCGGAGGTTGTCAGTGACAATGTTGTTGTCAGTTATAGTGTGGAGGCTGGGTTTTTAAACTCCTACGGTTATGTTCAGTTCTGGAACAATACCTATTTCCTGCTTGGCAGGGAATTGCCGGTGAATATCGGTCCGTCTGGAAACGGTCTTTACGGGACAATGAAGTTTACTGCGCAGGGTGCCTTTGTAGTTGAGGGGGTTCCGGTGGTTCCATATCCGGATGGCGGTGGTTATCAGCCTTATCCTAGAGTCACAGTTGAGGCTCGGGATCTTGCCGGGGCATTACTTGCTTCTACCCAGGTTGTATTACCAGTATCTACTGAGATGGGTTGTAAAAATTGTCATGGCGGCCCTTGGCGCGTTGACGGCAGGGCCGGGTTTTCCGATCAGACAGCAGCTGATATTCTGGCCTCTCACGACCGTATCAGCAATACAGATCTTCTTGCCCTGGCAGAATCAGGGAAACCTGTTCGCTGTCAGAACTGCCATATTGCATCAGATAAAGAGACGAAGGAGAATCATTCAAATCTCAGTCTGTCAGCAGCTATTCACGGTTTTCACGCTAATTATCTGAGCGGACGAGAGGATGATGCCTGCAATGCCTGCCATCCCAATTCTTCCACTGGAAGTACACATTTCATGCGAGGAATCCATAAGACAATTGGTCTGACGTGCGTAGAGTGCCATGGCTACATTGAAGACCATGCTCTTAGCTTATTGAAAATGGAGAAGCTGCAAGGCAAGAAAAAGGCCGCCTATCTTATGGAAAACCTGGTGCCACGAAGTGTGGAGAGTGTCAAAGATGTAAATCCACGTTCCCCATGGGTGAATGAGCCGGATTGCCTCAATTGCCATGTGGATTTTGAGCCTCCTGAGGTTATTGCTACTTTTAATCAGTGGACTGACAATGAAAAGGGACTATATCGCAACAGAAAAGAGATAAGTGACTCTATCTTTTGTGCTGCCTGTCATGGCAGCCCACATGCCCTCTACCCGGCAGAAAACCCTTACGGACAGAATCGTGATGTCCTGCAGCCATTGCAGTACCAGAACCTTCCGTTTCCTATAGGGTCAAATAAAAACTGCAGTGTCTGCCATACCATAGAAATGGAAGATGATTTCCACCACCCCAATTCCTTCTCGATGTTCAGGAATGGCTGATCTTTGAGGCAACTATCGGTTACGCTGTATTTATTGCAGCGTAACCGGTTTCCTCCTGAACGATTTTCCCCATATTGGGCTTGAAATAAAAAAAAATAGCAGTATTATGACCACCTGGTCACATCTGGTTAAGGCATATGGTAAGCAAAACATTTATAAATTTGTCTGAGGATAAGAAGAAGGCGATCCTGCAGTCTGCTGTTCAGGAGTTTGGACGTTTGGGTTACCAGAAGGCGAGCCTGAACAGTATAGTCAGGGGCGCATCTATTTCTAAAGGATCTCTTTATCAATATTTTCAGAATAAAGAGGCCCTTTTTAACTATATTTTTGAACAGTTTGTCCTCCTTGTAAAAAGAGGTGTTCAGGAGGCTGGCGACACTGCGGCTCTGGATTTTTTCTCGCAAGTCAGGCAGGTTTTCTGGGCTGGAATCCGTTTTGTAGATTATTTCCCTGAGTACTTCCAGGTGTATTTAAAGGTTCTTTTTGAAGCAGATGTTCCTGGCAGGGAAAATCTTCTTGCCAAGGTACATCTCTTTTCAAGTGAATATTTTGGCCCACTCTGCCGAGATGCCCAGGCAAGAGGAGAGATTCGAAGCGATATTCCAGTTGAAACAGTCATTTTTATGATAGATGCGCTCATCAGCCGGTTGTTACAGGGATACGCTTTATCGTATCTGGATAGCGGTCTCCGACTTGGTCAAAGAGATAAAAAAGATATATCAGACCAAGTTGATATGGTACTGGAAGTTCTGAAAAAAGGTTTAGTATAGGAGTCTGAAAACAATGGAAGATTTAGTAAAAAAGGCAGGATTAGGCGATATCCTCGATAAAATTAAAGACCAGGAGCGTATAAGTACGGAAGATGGGATTCGGCTCTATCAGTCACCTGATCTTCTGGCAGTTGGTTATCTGGCAAATATTGTCCGTGAACGGCTTAATGGTGATAATGCCTATTTCATATACAATCAGCATATAAACTACTCAAACATCTGTACCAATCTCTGTAAATTCTGTGCCTTTGGCAAGGATAAATCCTCAGACAAGGCATATGAGATGACTGTGGAAGATGTCAAAGAAAAGGTTCGTGAACGCCTGGACGAACCTATCAGTGAAATTCATATGGTGGGTGGTATTCATCCAGATCTGCCTTTCAGTTACTATATAGATATTCTTCAAGGAATTAAAGAGGTTCGTCCCGATGTTCATATCCAGGCTTTTACCTGTGTTGAGATTGCCCATCTTGCCGGACTGGCAGAAAAACCTGTGGATCAGACTCTTAAAATTCTCATGGATGCGGGGCTTGATTCCATTCCCGGTGGAGGTGCAGAGGTTTTCAGCCCTCGTATTCGAGAGCTGACATGTGAGAAAAAGCTTTCCGGTGAGGGGTGGCTTGAAGTTACCCAGACCGCTCATCGTCTTGGTCTCAAGACGAATGCCACAATGCTCTATGGGCATATTGAGACGATTGAAGAACGTATCGAGCACCTTGATGCCCTTCGCACGGCCCAGGATGAAACAGGCGGATTTCTTGCCTTCATTCCGCTCTCTTTTCATCCAAAAAATACAGAGATGTCAACACTCTCAAGGACATCTGGTATTGATGATTTAAAGAGTGTTGCTGTTGCACGGTGTTTTCTTGATAATTTTCCTCACATCAAAGCGTACTGGGTCATGATAGGACCTAAGATGGCTCAGATAGCTCTTTCGTTTGGCGCTGATGATGTCGACGGAACAGTCAAAGAGGAAATTATCACACATATGGCCGGCGCTGAGACAGAGCAGGCCATGTCTATTGAGGAATTGGTGAGAATTATTAAGGAAGCAGGTCGCACACCTGTTCAGCGTGGGACACTGTATGACGTGATTAAAACGTATTAAAGGCCACAAAAACCATTTTAAGCCACGAAACCCACGAAAAAACACGAAAGTATAAAGAATTTTTTTGTTAAAAAACAGGTGTAGCAAATTAATGCAGATAATTGCAAAGACAGTAATCTGTTGGGCCAGGGATTAATATAATCCCTCATTTCGTTTATTAACTTCACAAACAAAATAAAAGTCTTTAGCAAAAGATTTGTTTTTAATTTTCGTGTTGTTTTGTGGGTCTCGATGACTCATAAACTCGCTTATCGGTGGCAAAAAAAGATAGAATATGAAAAAGATAATAGAAAAAATTCTCGATAACCAGAGGATTAGCAGAAATGAGGGGTTACGTCTTTTACAGGAAGGCACTTTTTACCAGTTGGGTATGCTGGCTGATGCCGTCAGGAAGTGTAAGCATCCGGAACCGCTGGTTACCT
>JAUWDC010000280.1 GCA_030608985.1 Desulfobia sp.
ATTGTAGACCTTCTCACCCAGCATGCAGATTACATTGTTCGCTTCCAAGGAGGCAACAATGCCGGCCACACCTTGCTCGTGGAAGGAAAACAGTATATCTTTCACCTTATTCCCTCCGGCATTCTTTATGAAGACAAGCAATGCTTCATCGGAAATGGTGTTGTGCTTGACCCTGGAGTCCTGCTCGACGAAATGAAAGAGCTTGCAGAAAGTGGCTTACCAGTGACTCCTAAACGCTTGACCATCAGTGAACGGGCCCACCTGATTATGCCCTATCACAATATTCTTGACCTTGGCAGTGAGTCAGCCAAATCAAAAGGTACAAAAATTGGCACCACCGGGCGCGGAATCGGTCCCTGTTATGGTGACAAAATCCTGAGATGCGGCATTAAGGTGGGAGATCTCCTTGACCCGGATCTCTTCAGAGATAAGTTAGAAGAAAATGTAAAAAACAAAAACAAGATCATCACCAGAGACTTTAACGGAGACCCTCTCGATGTTGACACCATCTATGGTCAATTCCAGACATATGCAGAGCAACTGGCTCCATTCATAGATAACGTCTCAGTCAAGCTTGACGAGGGGCGAAAAGCCGGAAAGCATATTCTTTTTGAGGGAGCCCAGGGGACTCAACTTGACATAGACCATGGCACCTATCCGTTTGTCACCTCATCAAATGTTATTGCCGGTAATGCCTGCACCGGTTCAGGTTTTGGCCCGGCCCATATCGATTCAGTTATAGGCATCCTTAAAGCATATACAACCCGGGTGGGTGAAGGTCCTTTCCCTACAGAACTCTTTGATGCTACGGGTGAAGAAATTCAGAAAAAAGGCGGCGAATTTGGAGCCACCACTGGGAGAAAACGTCGCTGCGGCTGGCTTGATGCTGTAGTTGCTAATGAAGCTGTAAGGCTAAATGGTATTACCGGCCTTGCCATCACCAAACTTGATGTTTTAAGCGGTCAGAAAACTCTGGAAATTGGGACCTCATATAAGGCAGAAGGAAAAACATATACAGCCATGCCCGAGAATATCCGCACAACCCAGAATCTAAAGCCTGTCTATGAAAAAATAGGGGGTTGGGAGGAAGATATCTCCGGAGTACGTTCCCTTGATGACCTTCCCCAAAAAGCCAGGGATTATGTAAAAAGGATTGAGGATCTGACAGAAACTCCAGCTATGATTGTTTCTGTCGGCCCAGGAAGGGAGCAAACTATGCTCCTGAATAATCCTTTTGAGCCAAAGTAACCCCCCATGACCTGCGGACAAACAAAGCATGAAAATTTCTCACAGAGGCGCAGAGTTCACAGAGGTTTTTCTCTGTGCCCCTGTGAGCTCTGTGAGAAATTTTCATAAAAAAGCCACACCCTACATCGACTTCCCCGTCTTTTCACCAGATACAATATCAGCCATATCTGCCGCCACCTGGACGAACATATTGGCAACAGCAGGAGGCCCGGAAGAAGAGCGAAGCCTTGAGGGTGTAAAAATATCTATCAGCGAAGCGATTGCCGAGATATCAGGATAATCCATAAGTTGATCCATGGTCTGTTCTATATACCAGACCGTATCCCCGCTATGAGTATCTATAATACGGAGGGAGACATCAAGTCTGCCGCCTCCAAACTCTGTTCCGGCCAAGACATAATGAACGCGTCCCGCGAGCAGTAAATCAACTCCCCTTTTTCTGGCAATGGCCAGCCCCTCATCAAGTGCTCCGTAATATTTATCGACTAATTGAATTGTATGAAAAGTCTCTTTTGCCAAAAATACATCTCTAAAAACAGCAGCGACACGTAGCCCTTCTTCTTCAGAAGTTCCCTCCGGAACCAGGAAGGGAAGCACGACAACCCGGGCCTGACTCAAATCTGAAGAAAAAGGATGAATATAAACAACCGGTTCACCAGATTGAACTGGAGCCATATCTGCTTTTTTTTCTCCTATCACGGTCCCGCAACCGGACAAAAGCAGCAGGATAATTATTGGAATAAAAACTGATACTTGTGCCTCTCTCATTTCAAACTCCCCATATCTGCGTGCGCCCCTATCTTTTCCTAGCGTTCATATGCTGACAAAGGGCCAACCACCAGGCCTTTCCGTTCAGACAGTAAGTAATTAATATTACTGCTTCGCTCAATCTCCAGGCCGGCAACAGAGAGAACCTCCTCAGAATCTGCAGCCAGCATTCTAGCATTAACGACGATTGTCTTTGGAGTAAGAGAGTATGTTCCCGCAATTATAGCCTGAACCTCCTGTTCCCTGGCAATAAGAGAAATATCGCGGGTTAGGGTTAATTCACCAGCCTTGGTTTTCACATACAATCCGGGAGCTTTTCTGATTTCCGCCACCCGAAAACCTTGGCGAAAAAGTGAAGTTGACAGAGATTCCGTCAAAGCCCGACCAAACCCGGAGGTTTGATACAGATCATCCAGATTCACAAAGGTTGTCAAAATCAGTCTCTCGTCCGTGACAGTGTTATTTCTTTTGTTGGCCACGAGCTGTTTTGCCAATTCGTCTCCAAACCCAAAAAAATCCGGAGTTACTGTAGCAAAATCGACTTTTTCCCCTGTGCGTGCACATCCAGAGACCAAGAGACATATTACCAGGAAGACAGGCAACACCAAATCGATTAGGACTTTCGCTGTTTTTTTCATTTCAGGCTGTGTTTTCATATTGTTACCGCCTCTCCATCACAATTCGATCAACACGACGTATCCCGTCTACTGCATCTTCATAAAGTATTTCAGAAACTGCTGCTGCAGCGGCAAAGGAGAACTGCTGCCTGGCCAGTTCATAGCGGCCTTCCTGCATATAGTCTCTTCCCCTGCCAAAACAATTCCATGCATACTTATCCAACTCCTGGAGTCCACTTGTTACAGGTTCAGGTTTTTTAGGAGGGAGCAATGAACAGCCGCCAACAGCAATGAATATACCCATAAGAGCTATGCTCAGCAGGATCACCCATATTTTTTTTTGCATGTCTCGCACCTCTATTGATGAAGTCGTAAAAACTATAAATTAACCACAGAGGCCACAGAGAAATCTTTTTATTACAAGCAGTTACCTCTGTGATCTCTGTGTGCTCTGTGGTAAAAAAGACTTTTCGCTATGCCATCTCTATTTCTCGGGATCAATTTCCGCAAATGAATGAAG
>JAUWDC010000148.1 GCA_030608985.1 Desulfobia sp.
TTTTTGAAATTCCCGAGAAGGGATTTTCTTTAAGTGATGTTGTTGGTGATTATGAGAAACGGTTAATCATTCAGGCATTGAACCAGACTAACTGGATAAAAAACAGGGCTGCTAAATTGCTCAACGTCAACAGGACCACACTCCTGGAAAAGATGAAACGTACCGGTATTGTAAAAAAAGAAACAGAAGGATAGTAAATGTTTAACAACGGTCCACAGGAAGGCGATCAGGACGCTTTGCATACCGATGTATAGCGCAGCGTCCTGCTTACCTCCCTGTAAACCGTTGTTAAACATTTACAGTTTTGGTGATGAGTCTAATTGGGGAACATAAACCGAATATTTACGAAGGATAGCAGATGGTTTTCAATCGCCCGTTTCGTTTTTGTACGATCTCTCTTTTTTTCGTGATAACTCTATTGCTGATGAGTATCCCATTGGCACATGGGCAAAGTGCTTCACCTTCTGCAGGAGATATTGCGAAAAAAGCTACAGTGCTGAAGCAGGAAAAGCTCTGGTCTCGAGCAATGGAACTGTTTTCTAATGGTGAAGATGAAGACTCTGCAAAGCAGTTTTTAACTTTCTATAAAAGATATCCAGATAACATTCGTGCCGAACAAGCGCTGTGGAGAGCGGCTTCTTTATACCGGGGGCTTGCGTTCACCTCATCAGATGTGGAGTGGGACAAGGTTATGGAGCTGTTTCGTTCCTTTACCCTCGAATATCCAGAATCGAAGAGGTTAGCGGATGCCTATTTTGAGGTTGCTCACGCCTATTCCCAAATGAACTATCACCGTGAGGCTATTACCTATTACAGCCTTTACCTCAAGCGTTTTCCTGCAGGAAGTAAAGCCAGTAAAGCAGCATTTCTTAAAGCTGGAAGCCTGCTTCAGATAAAAAGGTTCAATGAAGCTGCCGGAGTGTATGAGAGCCTGAAGCAAAGTGATGATCCCACAAACAGGCTGCGGGGGCAGGCCGGAGAGGGGCATATTTTCTTTCTTCAGGGAAAGTATCATGATGCTTTAGGTATTTACAAAAGAATTCTTCGCCATAATCCCTCCTATTATATAGATGATCCGGAGATACTCCGTTTTATGGGAATTGCCAGTCTGAGAGTTAATAATGATGAAGAGGGTCTGGAGAATCTGATTCATTATCTCAATCTTACCGGTCCAGGCCAGTTTCGAGCTGATGTTTTGTTTGAAATGGCTGAAAGTTATTTCAAACAAGGAAATATCCTTGCTGCCAATCATTTTTATGAGCAGATTATTTCTGAGGGAGATAAGGATGATAGGCTTGTTTTGCTCAGTCGTTTTAGATTGGCCCAAAAGAAGGAAAGCACATTAGCTGTTTTTGAAAAAGATAAGCTGGAAGAGCTGTCGGCAAAAAAACATGATAAACCTTTCCAGGATGTGTTGGATAAACATTATACAGAGCCACTCAGTCAGGACGCCCGTTATGAACTCATAAAACGTCATTGGGAGAGACAGGAATTTGACCAGGCATTTGTTATAGGCAAAGCATACCTGCGCTATGACACAGAAGAAGATCAGGAAAAAGAAGTACATGACATTCTTGGCCGTATCTTGGAAAAAGAAGTTGAGGAGCTGCTTAACCAGCAGAAATATGAAGATGTGTATCAGGTATATTTGGATGAGTACCCATATGTGAAAGGATATCAGCGCGGCAGATTGTTGTTTCTTGTTGGCCGAGCATTAGAATCGATGTCTCTCTGGAAAGAGGCCAGTACGGTCTATTACCGCGCTCTTGGGCTATCTCTGACCCCTGAAGAGATGCTTGACCTCTATTTTCATCGTGCCCAGACCTATATTGCCGGCAATGACGTAAAGTCAGCCCAGCGACTATTAAAATATCTTCGAAAAATATATGTTTCTGAACCTGCCATTGCAAAGATATATTTTTTGAGTGGGAAGTTGAGAGAGCTTCAGCAACGAAAGGAAGATGCGCTGGCATTTTTTCAGATGGCTGTTGAAAGTTACCCTGCTGACGGCAGGAAAGCTGAATACGCTGAAAATTACCTCCGCCTGTTGTTTGATCTGGAGAAAATTGCCGAGGCGGAGAAGGCATTAGGCAGATTTGCAAAAGAAAGATGGCTGGGATCGGAAAAAGAAATTGACTGGTTTATACGCTTGGGTGATGCGTATCGTGCTCATGAAAAATTTATTCAGGCAATAGAGGCGTACCGATCGGTCCTGGCTGATAA
This sequence comes from Desulfobia sp., assembly GCA_030608985.1. GTDB lineage: Bacteria > Desulfobacterota > Desulfobulbia > Desulfobulbales > SURF-16 > Desulfobia. The sequence continues at coordinate 2,224 of JAUWDC010000148.1, forward strand.
GCCACCAGCCAGGCCAGCCGTTCTTCAAGCCGTTCATTTACACCTGGGAGATGCTTTGTTGAAAATCGGAGATGAAAAAGCGGCCTTTTCTCATTTAGAAATGGCAATCGCCGGCAATGATATCACCATACAGGGACTTGCACGGGAACGATTGGAACAGGCCCGAATAGATAAATCGCTGGTTGAACTGGCACCAGTGCTTCAATGGTAAATATTCGGCAACGGCCCACAGGAAGGCGATCAGGGCGCTTTACACCCCAAGAGTATTTGCTTCGCGGCACATACAGACGTATAGCGCAGCACCCTGCTTACCTCCCTGTGGGCCGTTGTCGAACATTTACAGTTCCGGTGGTTATAGCAACTTTAGAACATAAACCGAATATTTACCTTCAATGACCATGCAAAGCAAAAAAATACTCGTAGCAGATGACGAACGGGAAGTGCGTATTTTGCTCTATGAAGTTCTTAGCCGCAACGGATATGATGTGGTTGTTGCTGAAAATGGTCTAATGGCAATCGATATGATTCGGCATTCCCATTTTGACCTTGTTGTCACAGATATCCGAATGCCTGAGTTTGATGGACTGGAGCTTCTGCAGGAAATAAAAAAACATGAGCCCTCATTGGCGGTAATCATTATTACGGGCCACCCTTCTGTTGAGACAGCGGTAACTGCCATGAAATATGGTGCCTCTGACTATCTTATAAAACCTCTCTCAATAGAATTGATGGAAGATGTTATTGAGAGAACCTTAAACTGTGCAGCACAGGTAAAGAGTACCAATGCCGTTCCTGTTGTTGACAGAAAGCAGAAACAGAAAAAGCGGGAAATTATAGGTGCCAATGATAAGCTCGCTGACCTTATGCAAAAGGCGAGAAGTGTGGCATCCAGCAAGGCAACAGTTTTGGTCTTGGGTGAATCAGGAACAGGTAAAGAGATTTTTGCCCGATATATTCATAACGAAAGTAACAGGAAGAATGGACCTTTTGTGGCATTGAATTGTGCGGCTCTGCCGGAGGGGCTCTTGGAAAGTGAATTATTCGGTCATGAAAAGGGAGCTTTTACAGGGGCTATTGCCAGTAAAAAAGGAAAATTCGAATTGGCCCACGGCGGGAGCTTGCTGCTTGATGAAATAGGTGAGGTGCCATTACACCTGCAGGCTAAATTGCTCAGGGTCCTGCAGGAAAAAGAAGTTGACAGGCTCGGTGGTAAAGCTCCTGTGAAGTTTGATGTTCATGTCATTGCGACAACAAATCGTAACCTTGCTGAGGCGGTCAACGAAGGCACATTCCGGCAAGATCTGTATTATCGTTTAAATGTCATTCCATTGCATCTTCCCCCTTTGCGAGAGCGCAGCGACGATATATTAAAGCTTGCTGCCCATTTTATTGAAAAATTTTCCAAACAGTACCAAAAAAAGGTGAAAGAACTCTCACCGGAATCTCGGGCTCGTTTTCTAAGCTATCCCTGGCCCGGCAATGTCAGGGAAGTGGAAAACGTGATAGAACGGGCAGTGCTTCTCTCGCTGACGGAAGAATTTGAACCCTGGGATTTCTGGGATGATATAATTCCTGAAAAAAAAGAAACTGAAAGGCCTCCCGGCTCTGTTTCTTCAGGAGCGACTCCAGCAATTTCAATCCCGTCAGGAGAACAGGATATTATCCCTTTGAAAGATGCAGAGCGTCAAATGATACTACAGGCTCTTCAAAAAACTGACGATAATCGGACACACGCAGCCAAAAGATTAGGTATTAGTGTCCGGACATTACGAAATAAGCTGCAGGAATATAGAAACCAGGGCATTATTGATTAGATTAGGCCTGACTAACGCATCTTGCTTGACTCCATCCCCCTTTTCTCTCCTTTTTTCAGCGTGCATTCCGTTCATTTGCAAAGAGGCATATATTTTGCAATGTGCGGTAAGTGCAGTGGAAAATTTCTAATCAGGAGAAAGATATGCCTATTAACAAATTGTTCAGCGGCGGGATGCCCATTCTCGAGCAGGCCCTTAATGTTCGTATGGAGAAGCAGGGGCTGATTCAATCAAACATAGCGAACCTGGAGACTCCAGGGTATTCGGTTCAGGATTTTTCATTTAAGGATGTGATGGAGTCCGTGCAGAATAACTCCGGGCAGGTCATGAGAACCCATAGTAAACACATAGCATTGGACCCAATAGAAATTGGACGAAGTCGTGGGGGGGCAGACGAGAACAGACCTGTTGATCTTGATGAAGAGATGATGAAATTATCTGAAAACCAGTTGATGTATGAGGTGGCAGCGCGTTTGATTGCCAAGAAATTTGAAGGGCTAAAATACGCAATTGATGAAGGAGGGAAGTAGGAATGGATATCCTCACAGCGCTTAAAATAAGTGGTTCCGGCCTTAAGGCTGAAAGAGCAAGACTCAATGTCGCTGCCATGAATCTTGCAAATGTCGACACAACCAGGACTATAGAGGGTGGACCATATAAGGCCAAATCAGTGGTCTTTCAGGCAAAA
>JAUWDC010000007.1 GCA_030608985.1 Desulfobia sp.
GATCAACGGCCCTGAGTACATGAAAAGATCCATCCACAGGAACGAGAATTTTTTTTGAATCTACTATTCCATCAACAACCCATATGGGGATATCGTAACATTTCTCTAAAACCGTTTTGGTGACGCCTCCCATAAAAAACTCTTGGATTTTGCCCAACCCTCTTCGTCCAATAAGCAGTGCGTCATATTTGCCCTTCCTGGCTTCATGGACGAGATCAACAGCTACACCTGCCTTTGCAATATGGACAACTCCTTTAATTTGATTTTCCAAAAAACCGTGCCGTTTCAACAAATTCATTTCCTCATTAAGGTGTTTCTCGGCGAGCAGATATTTCTGTCTGGCTGTAGTGGATAAAAGGCCCATCGTATCTTTGTCATCTATCCATGCGCTGCCAACTTCTGGAGTAGAACCTGCAGAGACAATACACAGAAGATGAAATGCTATATTTGTTTCTCCGGAAAACATATCGATTAAATAATGTATTTCGTTGATAGAACAATATGAACCATCTACAGCTACCAATATTTTCCTTTCAAATTCGGCCATAGTCACCTCTTTTTTCTCTTCCTTATTTTTTCTAAAACCATCCTCTGTAATCTTCTTTCTTTTGCTTTAGATGGTATAAATATTGGCTTACGTGTATTACGGTCAAGCCCTGAAACATACATTGCAGTGGAGAGAGTTCCAGGCGTCGGTGTGAAATCTTGAAAAGCACGGACTGCTAAACCCAGTTTGTTTATTTTTGAAGCCATGGCCTGCATATCATCCACGGTGCAGCCGGGATGAGCAGACATAAGATATGGAGAAAAGTATATTTTCTTTCTTCGATGCTTTGATATTTTTTTACACATATCCAAAAATTGAGGCAAGATATAAGGCAGCTTGTGCATCAGCCGCAACACCTTATCCTCGGTGTGTTCCGGAGCAATTTTCATTTCTCCAGGGATGTGATAAAGGATCAGCTGCTCAAGAAGCTTAGGTGTCCGTAAAAGAAGTTCCATTCTGAGGCCGGAAGAGACATGGACATGTTTTATTTTCGGCAAAGACATAACCTTCTTCAAAAGAGACAGAAAACTTTCCTCGTCAACAATAAGTTGAGGACAAATAGTCTTGCCAAGGCAGTCATGCCGTTTGCATGTATCCTTTCCGCATTTCACTCCAAAAAGATTGGCGGTCGGGCCTCCCAAATCAGTTATTGTCCCTCGAAAGTTTTTTAGCGAAGATATCAGTTCAGCTTCTTCAAGAATGGAATGTTCACTTCTACTTGTAATGACAGGCCCCTGATGTCTGGTAATGGCGCAAAAAGAACAATTTCCACTACACCCCCTTACAATGGTTATCGAATGACAGATCATTCCATATGCCGGCACATTGCGATGTAATGGATGCTCTTTACGGGTGAAAGGAAGGGAATATATCGTGTCTAATTCCCTTGTTGTGAGGGGTAGTGCCGGAGGGAATTGAACAATCCACATATTTTGCTGCTTCTGGCAGAGATATTTACCTGAAAATGTCCTGGCGTTTTTATCAATCGCAAGTTCAGCTGACATGAAATGAGACGTGTCGGAATTGATATCATCCCAGGAGGGCAGTGTAATCTTCTCACTATTGTCTCCAAAATGCTGCTCCATTTCCCGATCTGTTACCCGAACACAGGTTCCAGGAATACCTGTAAGGTCTTGTCCTTTATTGAGCCTGATTGCTGCTTCGACTATAGCTTTTTCCCCCATACCATAAACGAGCAGATCAGCTTTAGCGTCTGTGAGAACGGATGCGCGTAGTTTATTCTGTTGATAATCAAAATGGACAAAACGACGAAGGGAAGCCTCTATTCCTCCAAGGATAATGGGTATTCCCGAATAGGCGTTTCTGGCAAGGCTGGCATATCGGATTGTGGCCCTGTCCGGCCGTCTCCTGTATTTCTTTTCTTTTATCTGTCCGAAGTAAGGATTTCCGTCGGGGGAATAATTATCCTGATCACGAACTTTTGCGTTTCCGGAATAATTTGCAACTATGGAATCCAGGTTGCCGGATGTAATCCCCCAAAACAACCGAGGGGCTCCAAAAACTTTAAAAGATTCTGCGGTATCATGATGGGGTTGTGACAGAATAGCCACACGATACCCATGGCTTTCCAGCAATCTCCCGATAAGAGCAACACCAAAGGACGGATGATCAATATATGCATCACCTGTAACGAGAATGATATCAACCTGATCCCACCCCCTGGCACGCATTTCCTCATAGGTTGCCGGAAGGAAAATTTCAGTATTTTTTTTTGTTATGGCTTGCACGTAAGTCTCAAACCCAGATAAACTGGAAACACATTAAGGTATAGGGACTCTTTTCAGTACCCTCTTGAGGAGTATAAGTGCCTTGAAGGTAGAAACAAGTATATAGTTTCATTCGATGATTTCCCGTTTCTTATTTTTTATGACAGCTTTTCAGGAGTAAGGCACTAAATAAAATATTTTCAATGAAAAATGATGATAATAACATTAAACTGAACATCTTGTCATTGTACATCAATATAACCAGGAGAACATCTTGCACATAAAAGTAATTGACGGCAAACCTGAGGTCAGCTATCCATGTCGATGGCAATATAAAATCATAGGCCTGCAGGAAGAGGACGTGATTCAGGCAATTCGTGAAATAGTTTCTGAATCAAATCATCAGCTCTCTCCTTCAAAAAAAAGCCGTTCTGGAAAATATCATTCGTTTAATCTGGAAATTTTTGTTGAAAGTGAAGAATCACGCAATTTTTTCTTCAATGAATTACGTGCCCACACAGCGGTAACCATGGTTTTCTAAAAATTAACTGCCATGACAAGTAGTCACAACCAAACATGAACGTTGATATCTCACAGAGGCACAGAGCTCACAAAGTTTTTTTCTCAGTGTGCCCCAAGGGTTTATACCCCCTTGCGGGGTGCATTTCTTTCAAGGCATCTCTGGGGGCTCGGTGAGAAACTTTCATATAAATACATCATGAATCCTTTAGATATCTTAAAACGCATACCAAAAACGAATTGTGGTGAATGTGGTTATTCCGCATGCCTTGCGTTTGCCGCCAATGTTGCTAAAAGCGGTGAAGATCCACAAAAATGCCCCTATATTGACCTGGACGGCCTTGATATTCAGTCCCTCGGTAATACGAATCTCGACAATCTTTCTGAAGAGCGTGACCTGGAGCTTATCCGTCACCTCAAGAGTAAAGTACAGGATCTTGACTTCAGAAAAATTGCTCCCAGGCTGGGTGCTGTTCTTTCACCGGATGGAGAAGATGCCATTATTTTTTCGTACCTTGCCCAAGAGGTCTTCATGAGCAAGTCGCAACTGCTTCTTAACGGTAAAAATCCGGAAGATCACCGAGATCAAATACTCCTTTATAATTTTGTTCACTCTGCCGGTGGCTCACGCCCCACTGGAGACTGGCTTGGCCTGGAGAGCTTACCTAACACAATATCCAAAGTTAAAACCTTGGCTACATATTGTGAAGACAGACTGGCGCAACTCTTTACAAGTCGTCCTGCCAAGGACATTCTTACATACTGCAAAATGCTTGATGGCAAACCGGTATTAGAAAGTTCAGCCACGGCTGCTGCTGTCATCCCGGTTTTACCCATGGTGCCTCAGCAGTTTCTTTTCTGGGATGAAGAGCCTGAGGATGGATTTGAGGCCAAAGTCAAAATTCTCTTTGATGCCCATGTTCTTGATTACCTTGATGTCGAATCTCTTGTATTCTCAGCAGAAAGACTTGCTGACCGACTTATGCAACTTGCCTCTTTCCCCCCTGATAGAGCAAAATAATCATCACCTCAACATGTCGAATCAAGTACCAGATACAAGGCCCCTTGCAGAAAGGATGAGGCCACAGGCAATAGATGATTTCATAGGCCAGGCTCATTTACTTGGTCCCGGCAAAATTCTCAGGCAGCTGCTGAAAAGTAACTACCTGCCTTCCCTTCTTCTATGGGGTCCGCCCGGAACAGGAAAAACCACCCTGGCCCGGATCCTGGCCCAGTCAACCGGCGCCTGTTTCATTTTTTTTTCAGCAGTCCTTGGTGGAGTTAAAGAGATAAGACAAATTGTTGATGAGGCTAAGGAAACCTTACAATCAGGTTCAAGGACTATTCTTTTTGTCGATGAAATTCACCGTTTTAATAAAAGCCAGCAGGATGCTTTTTTACCACACGTAGAAAGCGGTCTGCTGACACTTATTGGCGCCACAACAGAGAATCCGTCCTTCCATGTTGTTGCCCCTCTACTCTCCCGGTGTCGTGTCATTACATTGAACCCTCTCACAGCAGAGGATTTACATAATATTCTCAATAGAACGCTTGAGGATCAAGTAAACGGTTTGGGTTTTGATACATCCATTCTTGACCAGGATGCGGCGGACTATCTTGTTGCCATGGCTGACGGTGATGCAAGAAAACTCCTTACAAGTCTAGAAATTGCCATATCCTTGGCTGAAACAAAAAATGAAGAACCGTTGTCTATATCCTTAACTGAAGTTAAGGAATCTTTACAGCGCAATTCCTTACGATATGATTCAGGAGGGGAAGAACATTTTAACCTGATATCCGCCCTGCATAAAAGTCTCAGGGACAGTGATCCTGATGGAGCCCTGTACTGGCTTGGACGAATGCTTCAAGCAGGGGAAGAGCCGCTATATATTGCTCGAAGGCTCATACGTTTCGCATCTGAAGATATTGGCAATGCCGAACCACAGGCCCTTACTGTTGCTCTTAATGCCAGGGAATCGTATCATATTCTAGGATCTCCGGAAGGAGAACTTGCCTTGGCTCAAGCTGTCACATATCTGGCAACTGCACCAAAAAGCAATGCGATCTATGCAGGATATAATAAAGTGATCAAGGATATAAAAAAAACAGGCAGCCTTCCTGTTCCCATGCATATACGAAATGCCCCAACCAGGCTTATGAAAACCCTTGGATATGGTCAAAATTACCAATATGCCCATGATGATGATTCTGCTTTGGTTGACCAGGAACATCTCCCTGAGGAGCTTCTTGGTTCAAGATATTATGAGCCGACAAACAGAGGGTACGAATCTATCATTAAAGACAGGTTGACCAAATGGCGGCAAATTCTTGCCCGCCGCTATCGAAAACAGGAGAAGTAGTAACCATGAAATTATTCGTCACACTTTTTTTTGTCATCTGCGCTCTCATTCCAGCATCTTTGTATGGGGCTGCAGGTACGGAAAAATCGTTCACAATCTTTTATTCAAATGACGTCCGGGGCGAGACGGAACCCTGTGGATGAAAAACTACCCAGTTGGGCGGTCTGCCCAAAAAAGCCTTTAAATTAGAAAAAATATATCAAGATACCTCTCATAACATTCTTGTTGATGCCGGCGCATTGCTTTTTGCGAAGAACAGTCTTTCTTCCGGTCTTGAAATAGAGCAGGCAAAGATTACTGCTGCTGCAATTGTTGAGGCATATTCAAAAATTGGCTATGAAGCAGTGGGTGTAGCACGCCAAGATCTTGCCGGTGGCATTTCTTTTTTAAGGGAGCAGGCTGCCCGTTCAACATTTCCCTGGATTAGTGCTAATCTTGTGGAGCGATCCACTCACAAACCTATTTTCCAGCCTTCACTCATTCTTGAAAAGAATGGGATAACGATTGGAATTACCGGATTAACAGGACTTGTCGGTCAATCTCCAATTGACGAAGACTCTGAGACTGAAATTCTCCCCTGGCAACAGGTGTTACCGCAACTTCTGGCATCTCTTGGGAAAAAATGCGATATTATCATTCTCTTGTCAAACCTTCCCCACAGTGAAAACCAGCTACTGAGTAAACAGTTCGATACTGTTCATGTTATTATTCAGTCAGGAATTACGACAAATAATCTCAATCCAACTCTTATCAACAACACCCTTATCTGCCAGACAGAAAAACAGGGAAAGCATCTTGGGCAAATGGAAATACAATGGCGCCCATCAAAGAAATGGAAATATGAAGGGAATCCCGTACTGCTTCAAAAACAAAACGAACTAGACAGACTGAACTGGCAACTGAAAAGAATTCGCTCAAAAGGAACCCCTGAAATTTTATATAAAAACAGACCCAAAGCCCTGCTGTCCTATCACAACCTTGAAAACAAAGCATCCATGCTGAAACAGGAAATTTCCAGGGAGCAAAGCACAGAAACTATGCTGGAGGACCAGTCTACCTATCAGAATATATTTATCCCGATAAAAAAAGAATATCCGGACCTTGAAAATATTGCCCAGATTGTCGAACAGGCTAAAATTGATGTTAATGCAATAGGAAAACAAAGGAGAGCGAGAAAAGCTCTTGCTGGATATAAGGGTACACAATCCTGCCAGGACTGCCATGTTGAACAGTATGACAACTGGCAGGCTACTCCCCACGCAAAGGCATACGAAACACTGGTTGCCAAATCACAGCAATTTAATGTCGACTGTCTGCCCTGTCATGTAACAGGAATAGATATAGATAAAGGCCACTTGGCACTGTCTCTTCAGGAAGATCTTCTGAAGGTGGGCTGCGAAAACTGTCATGGGCCAGGCCAGGACCATGCTGCCACCCCGGAACAATCGAATCTTCTTACCCCGTCAGCTACAGTATGTCTGAAATGTCATACTGACGAACATGATGATGATTTCAATTATAAACGCGATCGCCAGTTGGTGCATTGAAAAACAGTTTACGGTTGACGGTTCAAACAAAAAAGCCATGGACGGTTATCCCATCCATGGCTTTTCAAATCACTTCTAAGTAACAAAAATATTTTTTGACCACGAAAAGCACGAAATACACGAAGTTTTTAAAAAGAATGTTTAATTTTTTTTCGTGTTTTTTGTGTTTTTCGTGGTGTATTTTTATATGATACTTTTAAAATAGAAGCCGGTCCCAGTTATTGTGCTAAAAAGCTAACAGCTTATTTTAACACCCAAATGCTTTCTGAAGGTTTGGAACGGTCTGTTTTTTACGGCTCATCATACCGTCAATCCACATGGAATTTCCTTCAAGTTTACCATCAAAAGCGCCTTCGATGAGTGAAGTATCATCTGAAACGATCATCAGATCTGTTCCTTCTTTTACAACGTCAGTGAGCATCAGCAGTACAGAATGACGGCCATCTGCTTTTACTTCCTGCAGTGTTTTGTAAAGATCATCACGAATATCAGCAACCTGGTCAAGAGTTGCAAGTTCTAATTGGCCAACGCCAATTTTATTCCCTTTCATATCAAAGTCTTTGTAATCACGAAATACCAGATCTTTCATCGGTACGCCGGCGACTGCAGACTTAGCTTTCAGCATATCCATGAACAGTGAATCAGTATCATCAACACCAGCAATAACTTTGAGCTCAGCAACAGCAGCCTTATCAGCATCGGTGCAGGTAGGTGACTTGAAGTTAACAGTGTCACTCAGGATAGCGCACAACATACCGCCGGCAATATCTTTCGGAATATCGATATTATTGATTTTGTACATCTGGTTCAACACTGTTCCAGTACAGCCAACGGGCTGCGCATTGAAAAGAATTGGCATATTAGTGGTGACATCACCGATTTTATGATGATCAACAATGGCAACAACCTCAGCATCGCCTAAATTGGCGGGAGCCTGGGCAATATCACTGAAATCTACCAAAGCAACCTGTTTACCAGCCACATCAGTCAGTTCCTGAGGAGCAGCTAGTCCAAATTTCTCAAGAACTATTTTACTCTCAGGGTTCAGTTTATCAGCAGTTGTCTGCATACAAGCAACAGCATCCTGGCCTTGGGCATTTAACAGGTTAGCAAAAGCAATGGCCGCAGTAACAGAATCGGTATCAGGGTTTGAATGACCTACTACTAAAATAGACATAACTACATCCTCCTTTGAACTAATTTCTAAAATTTATTCTATACTTCAAAACAAAGCTCGGTTACAGTATTTGATATCAACTCCAGCTTGCAGAGTGGTATCTCTTACTCACAAAATGAATACATCCTCAGTTGTATAGTTCCAATAAAATTGAGAGTCAAGTAGAAAAATTATTTTTGCTTATCTTTGACGTATTCGTAAAAAGTCTTTTTCTCACCACAGAGCACACAGAGATGCCCTAAAGGAAATGCCCTTGGGGTGCACAGAGGTAACTGTTTGTAATAAAAAAGATTTCTCTGTGGTCTCTGTGCCCTCTGTGGTTAATTTAAAGTTTTTCCGACTTCATTATCTGTAACAAAAGCAATCAACGCTCATTGCTTCACCCAATCACCGCAACACATCAACTTTTGGTGAAAACAATGTCTACCATACAAGCAATAATATTTGACCTGGACGGCACTTTGCTCAATACCCTGGATGATCTCGCTGATTCAATGAACAGGGTGCTTAGCAGTCTCGGATATCCAACCCACATCACTGAAGCATATAAGTATTTTGTCGGGGATGGCATAGAAAAACTAGCCCATCGTGTTCTTCCTCCACCTGAAAGAAGTGAAGAAGCTATCAATATATGTGTTGCCGCCATGAAAGAAAATTATGGTCGGCATTGGATGGATCAGACACGACTGTATGATGGAATTGAAGGAATGTTAACAGCGTTGACGAACCGCGACATTCAACTCGCCATCCTGTCCAATAAACCACACCCTTTCACCGAGATAACAGTTTCTCATTATTTTGACAGATGGAATTTCGCTGAAGTGGCAGGGGCTGTATCGGACATTCCCCCAAAACCGGACCCTGCCGGGGCAATTCGGATAATTAAGAAAATGGATATACCTGCTGAGAATTTCCTTTATCTGGGAGACACGAGTACGGATATGAAAACTGCACATGGGGCGGGAATATCAGCTATAGGCGCACTTTGGGGGTTTCGAACTGAGTCGGAGCTACTTGAGAGCGGAGCAAGGGCTGTAATTTCAAATCCAGCGGAAATTTTCAACCATATTTATTAAGTGGTGAATATGGAGACCAGCTCTATATCACCACTTAATAAGAGTCTCAATTAAGAAGCCAACCTTTCAGCTTCTTTTTCTTTTCTGATCTCGCAGGCTTTGGCAAATGCATCTTTTCTGCCATGCTTCCTAATAGAAACAGATGTCTTGCCCTGTTTACCATCACCTTTCACCCAACTAACTTCGTAACGATTGAGAATATCATTCAGTCTTACACCAACGACACCGGTCTGTGTATTACTGACGGTAACGATATGTCTGTCCGTTCTCTGCTTGCCGATGCGGACTTCAACCTCATCACGCCACGTAATGGCCGCGAGAAGACTTGAGGACTTTCCACCGCATTTCCCATCTGAGAAAAATTTTGAATGGGTTTTCCCAAAGTACCGCACACGCACATACCATCCATGAGTTCTTTTTGATTCTTGATCGATGCGAGAAATGTCCTTATGCTTCCCTTGTAAAATTTTGTCCTTTTTCGTTGTCATAACATTCACTCTCTTCCCGTCTGAAAAAATTCATATTAAGAAACAATATGTTCTTCAAAACATTTTTTTACTAAAATTTTATATAATAACCAGACTAGCAACTACACCAGAAACATGGTAAAATTTTACTATTTTAGTAATTAATATAGTTTCTAAATTGCTTGTCTGCGAGTGCTTATACCAAAGAGTGTCTTAAAAATGCAGCCGCCTAACATTTCATTTTCCCTTTAGATTAAAAATAAGTATTAATCCTTAATTGTCCATACCACAAAGTGTGATATTTTTTCAACTGTAAACCTTTTCTTCTAACATATACTATGAATACCGATTCCGCTCCACAAAAATTTAAAGAACTTCTTGAGATAGTTTCAAAATTAAGGTCTCCTGACGGCTGTCCATGGGACAAAAAACAGACACCTGAAAGTATGAAACCTTATCTCTTGGAAGAGACCCATGAACTGGCAGAAGCAATAGATAGCAATATGCCTGATCATATTAAAGAGGAACTAGGAGATCTATTTTTTCAGCTCAGCCTTATTAGTCTCATGTATGAAGAACAGGAGAAATTCACCGTATCTGATGCACTGCAGGCAATCAGCGAGAAAATGATCCGACGTCACCCCCATGTGTTTGAAAATAAATCTTTTTCTTCCCCTGAAGAATTAAGACAAAACTGGATGAAGATTAAATCTGAAGAAAAAAAGAAAGCTCAGGTTTCTTCCAGTAACCTGGATGTGCCAAAATCTCTTCCCGCCCTGAGCAGAGCACAGCAGGTCATTCACCGGGCGGCGAGGAGCGGGTTTCACAGGCATGGGAGTTCTTCTCTCATGTCAGATATCTCCAGCAAAACAGAACTGCTTTCCAAGGCCGTAGACAAAAAACAACAAGAAGAAATTCGCCGTTTCCTTGGAGAAACCCTATTTATGCTTGTAGAATTAGGTCGACTTTTTGAGTTGTATTGCGAAGATATTCTTCAGGAAACAACAACCGGTTTTGTAAAAAAATATCATAAAATGGAAAAACCGGTGCTGGATAACACCGGGAAGAAACTAAACGATTGACAGGTGCCCAACTTGCATGGTATCAAATTCTTCTTATTTTTTTAATTTTCTCGTTTCTCCTTGCTCTCTCATAAGTAGAGTCAACGTAACGAGGGCCTTTAATGACCATAAGGAGGATTCCATGCGAAGGTACGAAACAATTTCTATCATCAGAGCGTCTGTCGGAGATGAAGAAATCGAAGCTATCAACCAACGATCTATTTCCATTATCGAAGGTGATGGCGGCTCTATTGTCAAAGTAGATAAATGGGGACTGAAAACCCTTGCTTATCTTATAAAAAAAGAACCGCAGGGTTATTATGTGTACATGGACTACGGTGCAACCGCTGCCGCAGTAACTGAAATGGAAAGACAATTCAAAATTGATGATCGTCTATTAAAATTCATGACTGTCAAACTTGACAATGTTTTTGATCCTGAAGCTATACAGGCTGAAGCAGAGGCGGCGGCCAAAGCTGCTGAGGCCAAAGCACAAGAAAGCGAAATAGCTGACAGTAAAACAGAAGATGAAAACAAAGAATAATTGGTAACTGTTCAGTAGCACCCCATCTTCGCCCATTTCGGCCTTCTCGAATAGCACTAGTATGCTTCGAAGTCCCAAATGAACGAATATGAGGCACTACATAACAGTTACGGTTCGGTGGAAGTGCCGGTTTTTCGGCCCCACTTGAACAGTTACGAATAATTAATTCAGAAGCAGGATGACAACATCATGAAAAAGAAAAAAATATTCCATCGTCGCAAAGTCTGCCGTTTCTGTGTAGATCAAGATATGGTTATTGATTATAAAGATATAAGGGTATTAAGAGGATCTTTGACCGAACGAGGCAAAATTATACCACGCCGGATCTATGGAACATGCGCTAAACACCAGCGCCAATTAACTGAAGCTGTTAAAAGGGCCCGGCAGATCGCCTTGCTTCCATATACCGGACCAGCATTTTAGTGCCTTACAGCTTATTTAGTGTATAAAGATAAAAGAAATAAAATGGCTGCTTTTAACAATAAAACTGCGCCTACGGTTAAGGCACTTATCCCCCTCAAGGGGGGACTGGAAAGAGTCCCGTTCACTCGGGGTTAGTGCTCGTTCGGTGGATGCATGGCTGGAAGAAAGACTGTCGTTGCCTTGTCGCGTACTGACCTATTCAGAACTGGGATTATCTCAGCCGTTTTTATTCTTCCAGTCATATTCGGGCAATTGGGATGGTTTCGAATTCTTATCCCATTGCCTGCTTTTTACTTTCTGCTCACCTACGGTTGGCAGAAAGGAAATACATATATAGCCACAGGAGTCTTAACAGCAGGCGCCATTTCACTTCTACTGGGAGGAATGGCAGATTTTTTAATCTCCTGCACACTTCTTCCTGTTGGCTATACGTTGGCAAAGGCCTCCAGAGAAAAACGTTCAATTAATTATGCCGGACTCCATGCATCTGTTGCTCTTATAGTAACGTGGTGTGCCAGTGTCTTTATAATTGGTATATTTTCTCATACAAATCCATACAGTGAGACGCTTACTGCCATAGATGGGGTCATTGCTTCAAGCGTTGAAATATATCAGCAGTCAGCAGAACTTTCTGACGAAACTGCCTACCAGCTCCAAAAAGCTATTGAGCAGATACGTCAGATAATACCGGTTATTTTCCCAGCCCTTCTGCTTACTACAATTGCTATAACTGTCTGGATAAATATTATTGCCGGGATCTGGCTGTTAACGAAACATGGCAAGCAAGGCCTGTGTCATTGGTCGGAATATGGACCGTGGCGATTACCTGATCAGCTCGTCTGGGTAATTATAGCATCAGGGGTCAGCCTTATGCTTCCAGCTCAGTTTATTAGCCGGATTGGCCTGAACCTGCTCCTGGTATTAGGCACATTATATTTTTTCCAGGGCTTAGCGGTACTCTCCTTCCTATTAGGAAAATGGGCAGTACCGAGGCCGTTTCGGATATTTGTATATGTTTTAATGTGTGTCCAGGCATACGGCATGTTTTTTTTAGCCATTTTCGGGCTGCTTGATGTCTGGATTGATTTTAGGAAAGATCGACAAGAAACTACTTGATTAAAGGTAACTGCTGAACAGTTACAGTATGGTGTATTGTCCAATTATTTAGTACCACCTAAATAATTATGATTAAAGATACTATCCATTTTTATAACTCATAAAATGTGAAGAGGAAATTATCATGGAATTGATATTACGTGAAACCATTGATACCCTGGGTGAAGAAGGCGATATCGTAAAAGTGAAAGCAGGGTATGGTCGAAACTACCTTATCCCCCAGGGAAAAGCTGTAATGACGAC
>JAUWDC010000281.1 GCA_030608985.1 Desulfobia sp.
GAGTGCAGATTTCCACCATGGATTGAATAAATTCTGCCTTTATCTGTTCTTTTAAAGTGGGTTCAACTTTTGCGAGAAGCTTAGGCCCCTGCTGGGTCATGTCAAGGGATACTGGGTCAAGAAGCTGAATTTCCAACTCGACTCCAATGGTGAAAGGTTCGCTTCTTTTAAATATGAGAGGTTCCATCGTCAAACTTTTGATGTAATATTTTATCAATATTTTTCAAGGCCATGAGTCCTGTTCGGGCAAGAAATTCAGCACCTATGGGCAGCACACCTTCGTTAAAATCAAAACGAGGGCTGTGTGCGGCAGCACTTACAAGTTCTCCTTTTTTTGCACCAAGGCGGACCATGCACCCAGGCACTTTATGGAGATAAAAAGAGAAATCTTCGCCTCCAAGGCTAGGGTAGGGCTGGGTTTTAACACCATCCGGGCCAACTGTCTCTTTAGCTGCGATTCTGGCAATATCAGCTGCTGCCGCGTTATTTATTATGGGAGGATATCCTGGAATAAATTCAATTGATGCTTTGGCGTTGTAAAGCTCTTCCATGGCCATAACCATACGCTCAAGGCCAAGGATGATCTTCTCACGTGTGCCTGGGTGCGTTGTGCGTATTGTTCCCTTTAGCACTGCCTGATCGGCAATGACATTGGCTGCACTTCCACCTGTTATCTGTCCAACGGTAACCACCGACGGGAAAGCAGGGTTTATTTCTCGTGAAACAAGGGTTTGAATGCTCATTACCAGGAGAGAGGCAACAACAATGCAGTCAATTGTTTCATGTGGTTTGGCTGCATGGCCTCCTTTGCCGCGGATGGTGATATGGAACTCATCTGTAAAGGCGCATATCAGGCCAGGCTGGGCAGCTATTTCCCTTACATTATAATGGCGGTCTATGTGGCCGGCAAAAATGGCATCTACTCCATCTAGGGCGCCCGATTCAATCATTTTCTCAGCACCGCCGCCACTTTCTTCAGCAGGTTGGAAAAGAAACACGATACAGCCAGGAAGTTCAGGAATCCTTTTTAAAAGAGCGGCGGCACCCAGCAACATGGAGACATGGCCGTCATGGCCGCATGCATGCATAAGGTCGGGTATTTTTGAAGAGAAGGGGAGGCCTGTCTTTTCTTCTATGGGCAGGGCGTCCATGTCGGCCCTCAGTGCAATACACGGTTTATCCTGTGATTCAGCATTTATACGAGCAACTACTCCAGTCCCTCCCACGTCTTTACGGTAGGCAATGCCAAGTTCGTCAAGTTTGTCGCAGATTAAGCCGGCCGTGCGTTTTTCCTCGAAGGCCAATTCAGGGTATTGATGAATTTCCCTGCGGATATTGCGCATCCAGGCAATAAGTGTGTCGTCCGGTGTGAGATTCATATGTGAAAAGGTGTAAGGTTAAAGGTATAGGGTATCAGGAAGTTCTCAAAAATAGGGGACACAATACTACTTTTTTGGGGGACAATGATTTTAATACACCTACGAGATATTAAAAAAGTAGTATTGTGTCCCCTATTTTTTTTATTTTTGATGATATTGCCTGCATGCAGTGCAGAGCTCTTCCCTTATGTCGTTAACCAGTTTCTCTGGTTCCAAAACCTTTGCCTGGTCACCCCATGAGAGCACCCAGCGTTTCACTTCAAGAAGATGGCTGGTGGACAGGCTGAAAATAATGCTTCCGTCACGATTTTTTTCAATGTTCTGGCATGGGTGAAAGTGGCGTTCCGTAATATAGGGAGCTATACCAGGAGAAAACCATATTCGCACCTTATATGTATCCTGTCCCCAGTGTACGCCGAAATGTTCGTTTGAAACTTTCTTGAAATTAAAATCATCAGGAACTGTAAAATTGCCTTCATGGACTTCAGCATGATTGATCCTGGAGATGGCAAAAGTTCTAATGGCATTTCTAGAGTGGCAAAATCCTATAACATACCATTCTCCCTGGGAGCTGGTAATATGATATGGATCTATGGTTCGCGTTAACGGCTCGGCAGAAGTTGGTTTTTTATGGGAAATAGTGAGTGATTTTGACTCTCTGAGGCCGGTAAAAATATTCTCCCATACCTGTGGATTAATGGAAGTTTGGGGAGAGGTTACGAAAGAACACTTGTCATCCATATGGGCTGGGTGGAAGCTCACTTTTTTAGGAAGAGAATCTTCTATTCGGGCAAAGACAGACTGCAGGCGAGGATAGACAGGCGTGTTCTTGTACTGTTGAAGCAATTTGTCGGCAATGAATATAGCGAAAAGATCGCTGTCGTTGAGGTCAAAGGCAGGAAGTGTGAAGCTGTTTTCCGTGTAATAGTAGCCGCGATTTTTAGCTGAATAGGCTAATGGAGCATCCAGCATATCCCGAATATATTCAATATCTCGCTGTATGGTTTTTGAACTCACCTCCCATTCAATGGCAAGTGAAGAGCAATTCGGGTATTTCCCTTCTCTTATCTTTTTATCAATAAAAAGGAGGCGACTGTGTTGAGGTTTAAATTTTGGCATGGGGTTGGAGCATAGATGGAGTGTGATTGTTGAAGGTTGAGTGACGCAGTTTATTTTAAATTGGAAACAAGATCAATAGCGTTCATTGCGTATTTTTTAAAAAAGAGAAAAAGTATGTCTTGGGTTATTTTGGAATGAGACAATACTCTTGACATAGACAGAATACTGATAAGATTTTTTATTGATATTCCGTCAACCTGCAAGATGCTGTTAAAATTTTTAATAGAAATTTGGTGTGTTGCCTTTTTTTGTTCGAAAATGTTCTTTCATATTGTCCCTTTTTTTTGCTATCCTGAATTAGAGTACCATAATATTTAACTGGGTAGGCAGTTTGCTCAACGAAACTAGATTCCCGCTAACTACATGCGGGAATGACATAGCTAAGTGTGAAAAACTCCCTTAAATCGTCATTCCCGTATGTAGTTAGCGGGAATCCAGGAAGTTTTACCACCACTTACTGAGAATTAGTAAATAAGGTTGAGCAAACTGCATAACCACTAAAATTATAAATGAGGATCAGTCTGGCTCACACCGGAAACCTGCTGTTTCGGCGTGATTCTTGCATTATCCAAGATGCCAGACCTGTGCCTTGAATTCCCCGAGGACAGTTAAAACTAAGGGT
>JAUWDC010000254.1 GCA_030608985.1 Desulfobia sp.
TCAACCAATTCGGCTCGGTTAATCCTTTCTTTTTTTTCAGGAAAGAATAGATATAAGGGATTCCTCTACCTTAACAGATAGATTCAAAACTGACATAATGACCATTCATCATCATATATTCTAAAAGTTCTAATGTGACACTACTATTCGGCGCAAGGCCAGCATGCCCACCTTCTGAAGGACAGACGATATATTTATGGCCATCCCATACGAGAAAAGCCATCCCGAGTCCGGTACCAGGTGCAACAATTCCTACGGTTGCATTTTTTTCAGGTGAACCCTCATGTAACGTTATTATATCTTTTTCAGTGAGTTCAGGAATAGAGTGACCAAGGGCAACAAGATCATTTATAAGGGAAATGGATTGAATACCTAAAATTTGTTTCAATTCCTCTTCTTCAAGCAGCCATGGCAGATTGGTCAGTTGCACCCTACCATTTCTGACAGGGCCGGCAACACCGAAACAGGCGGACTCTACAGGATACTCTTTCCCTGCTAAAAAATCTTTCAGCAATTCATTAAAACTTGAGTAATTTTTACAGAGCAGGGTTTCTTCAACAACAGGATTTCGACACCCATGTTCACTATCAAAAATCCCGATATTCGTTTTTGTGCCGCCGACATCAGCGGCTAATATATACGACATAATTTTATTCAGTATTTTTTCTTTCCTATGAAATTATTTTTTCAACAAATTCAGATGCAGCACTTGGTCCCCAACTCCCTGCAGGGTAAGAATAAAGCTGCTGTGCCCTGTTCTCGCAACTCTCGCAGGAATGCAGCAGGGGCGTTAGTAATGACCATGCCTCCTCTACCCCATCCTGACGCCAGAACAGCATATGGTCTCCAACAATACAGTCTAACAGTACTTTTTCATACGCCTCCAGGGAAACTCCCTTGTAGCTTTCCTGGTAGGAAAAATTCATGTTCATAGTACGAAGACAAACTTTAGCCCCTGGACTCTTAGTTTGAAAAGACAGAGTAATACCTTCTTCTGGATATATTGATAGAATAAGTCTGTTGGCAACAACTGATTCATTTAAGACATCACGGAACAGGGAATGGGGAACCTCCTTAAATTGGATAACAATACGAGTTTCTTTTCGCTTCAGCCGCTTACCGGAAACGAGATAAAAAGGAACTCCCTGCCAGCGCCAGTTATCTATTGAGAAGCGAAGCAAAGCAAAAGTAGGTGTAAGAGAATCGTTTGCAACGCCATTTTCTTCATGATATCCGGGTACTGGCTTGGAATCTATTGTTCCGGATTCATACTGACCAAGTATAACTTCTCCGTTCCTGCCATTAAAAGGTCGAATAGAACGGAATAATTTAAGCTTTTCATCCCTGACCCTGTCAGCTTCGAAATGAGATGGGGGTTCCATTGCAATTAAAGAGAGAAGTTGCAGCATGTGATTTTGAAACATATCACGAATGACACCGCTTTTCTCATAATATCCTGCTCTATTCTCTATCCCGATCTTTTCTGCTGCAATAATGCCGACATAATCAATATAACTTCTATTCCATAATGGTTCAAAGATGGCATTAGCAAAACGCAGCATTAAAATATTCTGTACGGTTTCCTTGGCGAGATAGTGGTCAATTCGAAAAATCTGCTGCTCGGTAAAGTGTAAGTGGAGACTTTTATCCAATTCCCTGGAAGTATGCAAATCGGACCCAAAAGGCTTCTCAACAACAAGACGGCACCAGCTAGATTCTTTTGGAAATTGTCGAGTAATACCTGACTGGCCAATATTTTCTGCAATAACACTGTATAAATGGGGTGGGACGGCCAGGTCAAAGAGGAGATTGCCCTGCGTATCTTTTTCTCTATCCAGATCTTTTAAATAATTTTTCAACTGAACAAATGTTTGTTCCGAATCATACTCAAGCCTGAAATAATAAAGTCTCGAGGAGAACTCCAGCCATTGTGCTTCAGAGACCGATGCACATATCAGGCATTCTTTTTTAATTCTCGATATAAATTCAGATCGGCTAAACGCAGTGCGGGCGCAACCAACAATGGCGACAGGGTCAGGCAGGCTGTTATTTATCCACATCCGAAAAAGTGCGGGCATCAATTTTCTTGTGGCCAGATCTCCAGAGGCTCCAAAAATAACAATTATGCAGGGATCAAGATCTGTTACAGTCAGGCAGTCACAGACATTTTCCAGATCGCATACCTTCCCATCGACAATTAATTGCTCCATACTTGCTCCTGATTCAAGATATCATAAAACCCTTTACTTCTCAGTTGAAGCCTTTACTGCATGTCCTCCAAATTCCCTGCGTAAGGCGGCCAGGACACGATTATCAAAACCATTTTCACGTCGAGACTGGAAACGCTGAAAAAGCGACATGGTTATGACTGGTGCCGGCACACTGCTTTCTATTGCCTGTTCAACTGTCCATCTTCCTTCACCTGAGTCTTCAACATAGCCGGTAATGTCGTCGAGGCGACTGTCTTTGGTAAAAGCATCCTCAAGAAGTTCAAGCAGCCATGAACGAATAACACTGCCCTGATTCCACAAATGAGATATTATTTTTTGAAAATCCATTTGATTTTCATAGGGTGATTTTTCAAGAAGAGCAAATCCCTCTGCATATGCCTGCATCATTCCATATTCAATGCCATTATGAATCATTTTAACAAAATGTCCTGCTCCATGGCCGCCACAGTAGAGGTATCCATCAGGTGGAGCAAGTGCTTTCCAGATAGGCTCTAAATATTGGAATTGCTCTAATTCACCACCAACCATTGTGCAGTAACCAACTTTAAGTCCCCAGATACCGCCGCTTACACCGGCATCAAGGTAATGAATTCCTTTTTCGTTGAGCAATGCGGCTCTATCAATATCATCTTTGTAATTACTGTTGCCGCCTTCGACTATAATGTCACCGGAAGATAAGATGCTCTGGAGCAGTTCAATATGATCATCAACTGGTTTCCCGGCAGGAAGCATAAGCCATATCACCCTTGGAGAGTGAAGTTTTTCGACAAGCTCTTGAAGAGAAAAAGCCCCCTCGGCTCCTTCCTGCATCAACTGTTTGGTTTTCTCAGGTGTTCGATTATAGGCGATAACTTCTTGACCGTGTTGCATCAATCTTCTCGCCATATTCATACCCATTCTTCCTAATCCAATAATGCCAATTTTCATTTTTGCCCTTTTACTTTTTTAGTGCCTTACGCCCCAACTTCTGCCAAAAACCAAGAAGCTGGAAAACATTGAGTGAAATTATGTGGTTACTTTTACCACCAAGGCATTTATCCCCCTCAAGGAGGGACTAAAAAGAGTCCTTTCCACTTTATGTGGGTTAGTTGAATTTATTCTCTTATCAATCTGCTTGTAATGAGTCCAAAAAATGATCCAAAGGTATCAGAATCATATTTCCACCC
>JAUWDC010000129.1 GCA_030608985.1 Desulfobia sp.
GTATTGTCAGAATCTTGCTACCCGTTCGAATACAAGATTTATCACAACTCGTTTTGGGAATGTCCTCGGTTCGACTGGATCGGTTGTTCCGCTCTTTGAAAAACAAATCAGGTCAGGGGGACCTGTAACTGTAACCCATAGAGATATCGAGATAGTTTATACCGGTTTGCGTCCAGGGGAAAAATTATATGAAGAAATTTTTCATGAAAGTGAAAATTTAAAAGGGACATCCCATCCTAAACTACTACTAGCCAGCAGCAGGAAATTTGAATGGGAATGGTTAATTAATGCTTTAAATGAACTTCATCAAGCATCTTTAACCAGAGATATGAATCTTATAATTGGGCAGTTGCAGGCCGTAGTTCCTGAATACCTAGGTTTACCGTCTCGTAATCTTGAAAAAAAAGCGAAAAATCCTCAATTACGTGTTATAGGGAAATAGTTCGCTAAAAGAATGCAAAGGACTCTTTTTTTGCCTTTCTTGTTAACTCGTCTCGTTCCCTTATTTCTCTTTTTGGTGGAGTCACAGGTGTCTTCTTTTTCCTTTTCATTTCTTTACTTATTTCATTGTCGACTTTCAGAAAAAAATTGGATATATTGAATATTTTATTTTTATAATTTGAACTATAAATATGGCAAATTTGACGGAAAATCAAAGGATTGTAATTACTGGAGTTGGCCTTGCTGCGCCTAACGCATGCAGTTTGCGTGAATTTCGCCGGAAACTACTTGAGGGGCAAAGTGAAATTCAGGAAATTGACTTGCGTTATATGGGCACAGCGCCAGCTGGTACATGTGATTTTCCTGAAACAAAATATCGTAAAAAGAAAGAAAACAAGCGTGGTACCCGCGCTGGCTGTATTGGTGTTTACTGCGCTAATGAAGCACTTATTGATGCAGGTATTGATTGGTCTTTTTACGACAAGAAAAAAACAGGAGTATATATTGGCCTCACAGAACATGGCACTGTAGAAACAGAAAATGAGGTCTATAATATAAGCCAATTTGACTATAACGTTGATTACTGGACTCATCACCATAATCCACGAACAGTTCTGAATAATCCTGCCGGAGAGATAACCATGAATTTGGGAATCACCGGCCCCCATTATTCCATAGGTGCAGCCTGTGCTGCTGGAAATGCAGCCTTGATTCAAGGTGTGCAGATGCTTCGTCTTGGAGAAGTTGACTTGGCTTTATGCGGTGGTGTCTCAGAGTGTACAGGTTCTTTTGGTATCTTCGCCAGTTTCAAGGCCCAGGGCGCATTAGCAGAACATGACGATCCAAAATCAGCAAGCAGGCCTTTTGATCAGGATAGAAACGGTATTGTTATATCTGAAGGCGGTTGCCTATATATCTTAGAAACACTGGATCGTGCCCTGGAAAGACGGGCAAAAATATATGGTGAAATAGTTGGATATGCCATTAATTCTGATGCCATGGATTTTGTTTTACCGTATGGCCCAAGGCAGGCTGAATGCATGCGTCTGGCATTGGATCGAGCGGGACTTGAACCTTCTGATATTGATATCATAAATACCCACGCAACCGGCACCCGACAGGGTGACATAGAAGAATGCAAGGCTATCAGAGAAGTTTTTAACGGCTGCGAAAGTACCTATATAAACAATACCAAAAGCCATATCGGACATGCCATGGGTGCTGCCGGCGTTCTTGAATTGGCAGGAAATTTATTGTCCTTTGAAGATGGAATGGTACATGCCACCATCAATCTTGACACTCTTGATCCTGACTGTTATTTGCCTAATATAGTTGCAAATAGTCCTAAACAGCTTGACAAAGTAGACACAATACTTAATAACTCCTTCGGCATGGTTGGAATTAATTCTGCTGTGATTCTGAAAAAATATACATTTTGATTGACCATATAGAGGAAAAAGATGACACGTGATGAGATTAAAGATGTAATAATCGAAATTATAGAGGATATCGATGAAGATGCGGAAATGGATGGCCTGAATCCTGATGAACCGCTCAGGGATCAACTTGATCTCGACTCCATGGATTTCCTTGATATTGTAATGGAATTGCGAAAACGCTATAAACTTCAGATTCCCGAAGAAGACTATCCAGAACTGGCTTCATTAAACAGCTGTGTTAATTATCTGGAGCCAAAATTGAAAAATGTATAACAGCCAATGGCTGATTCTCACTATTCTCTCATCATTATCGGCGGCGGTCTATCAGGGCTGGCCGCCGGTATACGTTTTGCCCGCTTTGGGGAATCTGTTCTCATTCTGGAAAAGCACTCCATTCCTGGAGGGTTAAACTCATACTATTATCGCAAAAACTTTCTTCTTGAGACCGGCCTGCATGCAATGACCAATTATGCAGGTCCTAAAGAACGTCACGCGCCCCTCAACCGTCTCTTCCGTCAATTAAATCTTTCCAGGAAAAAATTTATTACCCACGAACAATTTTCTTCTCGTATTCTCTTTCAAAACGATCTTGCACTTGATTTTTCAAATGATATATCTCTTCTTAAGGAGGAAATTGCTGCAAAATTCCCAGGATCGATTGATTCATTTAATACGCTGTTGAAAGTAGTTACAGAATACGATCCTTTTACCCCAAAGAAGTGGGTTTCGACACGCGAAACACTTGCTGGTATAATCACCGAATCTTTATTGATAGATATGCTTCTTCTGCCTTTGATGGTATACGGAAACAGTGAAGAGCACGACATGGACTTCGGTCAATTTGTTATCATGTTTCGTTCTTTATATTTTGAAGGATTTTTCAGACCTGACGGCACGATCAAAGAATTCTTGGATATGCTTGTTGAAAAATTCAGGTCTCTCGGAGGTGAGGTTAGGTATAAAAGTGCAGTCGACTCTATTGTGAGTGATGGGAAATCAATTACAGGTGTTAGATTGGCTGACCAGTCACAACTGAGCTGTGATAATCTCATTTCAACAGTTGGCACACCGGGGACGGAAAAACTTCTTAATGACAGGCAACAAGAAATTTATCCTCTCGGGCAGATGAGTTTTGTCGAATCTATTTTTATATTGCCCAGTAAAAATAAAAGTAAATCAAAATATATAAATGATTATACCATTATTTTCTATTCTCTTGCCGATCAGTTTGATTACTGTCGTCCAACTCTTCCTATTGATCCCCAATGGGGTGTCATCTGTTTCCCGGAAAATTTTCATGGACTCCACCGTTCAGATTATTTTCAAATCAGAATTACCAATTCAGCTAATTATGATCTCTGGAAAAATACTACCAAAGACCAATACAAACAGATGAAAGAAAAATGGGGAAGGGAGTCGCGCAGAGTAACAGAGGAAATAATTGGGAAATTTTACCAAAACGTTGTATATGAGGACAGTTTCACCCCCGTCACAATTGAAAAATATACAGGCAAGGAATGTGGAGCTGTATATGGCAGTCCTTTAAAAATAAAGGATGGGAAAACAGCCTATAACAACCTGTTTATAGCCGGAACAGATCAAGGATACCTGGGTATAGTTGGTTCCATGCTCAGCGGGGTTACAATGGTAAATCAAAATATATTGTCAATACGTTAGTGTGAATGCACTGGCATTGTTTTACGGTTAACGTAAAGTAGCTATCTATGTTTTATAAATCAATTGAAAAAGTTGCAGATAAATACGATGTTATCGTCATCGGATCTGGCTTGGGCGGATTAACATCAGCAAACCGTTTGGCCAGGGCAGGGCATAGCGTTCTGCTACTGGAACACCACCATAGATTAGGCGGTTTGGCAACCTGGTTTAAACGGAAAGGGCATATTTTTGACGTGTCTTTACATGGATTCCCGTATGGTATGGTGAAAACCTGTCGAAAATACTGGAACAACACTATTAAAAATGCCATTGTCCAGCTTAAAGATATAGTTTTTGATAATCCCCAGTTTTCGCTGAAAACTACTTTTGACCGAGTTGATTTTACCCACATTCTTACAGATAAATTTGGTGTTTCCCGAGCAGTGGTAGATAATTTTTTTACCACGGTCAGCAAAATGAATTTTTATGATGACCGCTCCATGACGACACAGGAGCTTTTCGAGAAGTTTTTCCCAGGCCGAAGCGATGTCCATAGGATTCTTATGGAGCCTATCTCGTATGCCAACGGCTCAACATTTGATGACCCTGCAATCACGTATGGAATTGTGTTTTCAAATTTCATGAATAAGGGGGTTTTTACCTTCCAGGGTGGCACTGACAAACTCATTGGTATGATGCAGGAAGAACTTGAAGCCAATGGTGTGACAATTTGTACTCAAGCAAAAGTCGATAAGATTGTTCTTGAAAAAAAGATAGTGAAGGGGGTTGCTGTTGGTGAAAGAATTATTTTGGCCCCTACCGTTATCTCAAACAGCGGTATTACCAATACGATAGACAACCTGACAGGTCGGGAATATTTTCCTGAAGACTTTATAGGTGAGTACGAACAGGTCAAAGTAAACAACTCAAGCTGTCAAGTATATATGGGCATTAAAAAAGGCGACTCCATTCCTAATGTTGGCGATCTTTTGTTTACTTCTACGGCTGAGAAATTCGAAGCTGCTGAAATGAGGGATATGAAAACCCGCAGCCGAACATTTTCACTTTACTATCCAAAAACCAGGCCGGATGCTCCTGATTATACCATTGTTGCTTCAATGAACGCCAATTATGATGATTGGGACGGTTTGTCAGAAGAAGAATACAGGGCTGCAAAAGAGGATATGATTGAGAGATCATTCAAGGATCTTGAGCGTTATATCCCTGGTGCTCGAGATAAATGTGACTGGGTTGAAGCTTCGACTCCCAAGACCTTTAATAGGTATACTCTGCACACTAAAGGGACATCGTTTGGCACCAAGTTTGAGGGACTTAATATTTCCCGGACAATTTTTAAAGCTATTCCTGGCCTGTTTCATGTCGGATCTGTTGGAATAATAATGTCCGGTTGGCTTGGAGCCATTAATTATGGTGTTATTGTTGCCAACGATGTTGATGCTTACCTTAGAAGTTGAACAGCTACGGTTTGGTGGAAGTGCACATTTTTCTGACTTACTTGAATAGTTATGAATATTATGTCTGATTTTTCACATCAAAAAGTCGTTATCTCTGGAGCT
>JAUWDC010000206.1 GCA_030608985.1 Desulfobia sp.
ACTTTAATGGAGGCCTCGACCTGCTTTTTCTTCGGACCTCCAGAAGGTGGAGGAGCAGGGGCTCTTGTAACGGGGGAAGCTGTCCTCTTCATAGCTTCTTTTGGAGCATTTTCTGTCGTTTTGTTGCTTTCTTTTTCCTGAGGAGCGGCTTCCTTTTCAGGAAGGGCGGGCTCATTTGCAGCGGGAGTTTCGCTTTCACCCGAGCGGACAGCCTGGATTCGAGCTAAAAACTCACTGATATCAAACTGCTTAAAAACATCAGGCCCCTTTTCAATGACATCACTGAGATTCTGAATCATGGTTCGCAGGTAGTCACCTACACCCAGAACAAGATCCACAATGTCATTATTCATAGGCAGCTTGCCACTTCGCACATCGTCAAGCAGGTTTTCTGTACTGTGGGCAAGGGCATTTATAGTTTTCAGGTTAAGAAAACCTGAAACACCCTTTACTGTATGGAAAGGACGGAAAATATTATTGATGATTTCTTCATCACCAGGATTCTGTTCAAGGTCAAGAACATTAACTTCGATGGTTTCCAGGTGCTCAAAAGCCTCACTTATAAAGCCACTGAGCAGGTCCAGGTCTTGGAGAAAATCAAGGTTTTCTTCCTGGGGAGGCGCTTCACCCTGAGGTTCAATCTCTTTCTCCTGGGGTTTAGACTCCTCAACCGGCTGAACAACAGGTTCTTGTTCCTCTATTACGGGTGCAACAGGTGCCTCTTCTGCGACCTCGACATCAGGAACAGCTTCGGCCTTTTCTCCTGCCTGTACGGCTTTAACTCGCTCAACCTGTTTGGTAATATCATGATGGTGATACTGCTCCAGACCATTCTCATGGACATCCCGGACATTATGAATCATTGCCTGGAGGAAGTCGGAAACCTGAAGTATGACTTCAGACGCTTCTGCATCCATGGGACGACGATCAGTTCGGACATCATCCAGTAAATTTTCAGTTGCATGGGCAAGATCAGCTATCTCTGCAAGGTATACGCTTCCAGATGTCCCTTTTATGGTATGAAATGCCCTGAAAATAGTGTTTATACATTCTGTATCATCAGGGGCCTTTTCAAGGACGAGAATATTACTTTCAATAGAACCGAGATGGTCTTCTGCCTCTTCAAGAAAACATTCGAGCAGCTCTTTATCTCTGAGGAAACGTGTATCAATTTCCATTTCCGAGTTATCAGTAGACTGCTCTCCCGCAATACCAAAAAGGTCGGCTGCATCAATTTCACAGCCGACCTTTTTCATATTTTCACAAAAAGTTTGGATTGAATCAGGCCCAGCTTCTCCATCACGCAATATTTCCTGCATGGATGAAACAGCCTGTCCAAGATGATCATAGGTTTCTGCCGAATCAGAAATTTCCCCCATAATCATCTTCTCTACTGTTGTTTTCAGCGTTGTGACCATCTGAGGCAAACCGACAACAGAGTCAGTCTGCTCATCGGAATGTAAACGTTCCATGATCTCAAGCAGATCACCAACTGAAGAGAGATCACCTGGCTCTATCACCAAAATTTTAACTGCCAACTCATCAAGAAGCTTTGCTATATTTCCTGTTTCAGCCATTTTCAATGCCAATTTTATTAATTTTTATCTCTTTATATTTAGCGCCTTACAGCTTATTGGGTGTAAAAGTAACAAGAAACAAAATACTCGAAGGTCTCTCTTCGTTTGCTATCTACATCTACTGTTAAGGCGCTTATCCCGTTCACTCGGGGTCCGTACTCCCTTGTTATATTTTGCTCAGATTCAGTTTGTTATTGCAAGTTTTTTTCACCATCCTCATCTTTACATTTGATTTTCTTCTGAAGGGTTTCCTCAGAAATAAATTCGCAGAATTGAGGTGTAAATGTGACATAGGTTAAGCCAAGCTGACCGAATGAAACTGCAGGCGCAGCAGGGCTACGTTGAGGATGTTATGAGGGAAGATCAGTTTAAGATGTTGCACCCCAAGGGCATTTGCTTCGCGGCACAGTTGCGCCTCAAAATGTGAAATTATTTCTGAGTGAACCCTAAATCAAAAATCGTCCAGGAGGGATGGATCGAGGTTCCGTATCTGGTTCTCAATTACGTCCAGGTTTACAACAACTTTATCAATAATCTTCGCCTCGGGATATCGACGTATTATATCCTTTAAAATTGATCGTGATTCCAGGAGCAAAGCAGCTTTCTTTTCCATCCCGCTTATCTTCCTGGATTTCGAAAAAAGAAGAGCCGCTCTTTTTCTCATATCAATCGCAGCAATCTGGGTGGCCTTATCAATTTTTCTTAATGCCCTGTTTTGATATTCAGAGTTCACAAGCCCCCTGAAAAGATCAATGGCCTTATCATATTCTTTCTGGTCAAAAAACAGATTCGCCTGCTGCCATTGTGCAGCAATAGACTCTTCCTTTAATTGCTGTTGAAGAATCTTTTCATCAGCTTCCGCCTGTTTGATTTCATCTTCAGCAATTTTGATGAGTTGCGCTGTTTCTCCTGGTGTTTTTAATTGTGCCAGTTCTTCAACAATACGCTGAGCCTTATGAAATTTTTTCTCCAACACAAGACTTCTAATCTCTTCAAGGGCTCTCCTCACATAACCACGGACACTGTCTTCCACCTGAATTTGTAGTTTAATTCCTTCTTCCGCGTAAATCGATCCGCTATATTTATTTTCGAGAATCCTGACGTTTCTGAACAAAACATCAGGAAGCTCCTTTCCACTTCCTGTCATCCAGGAGTGCAATGCCTGTGCATACAGCTGAAGCCCCTCATTGCTCGCCTGCACATTATCTAAATCTAATAATTCCAGCCTTGCCTGCACTGCTTGATCAACTGTTCGCCAGGAATCAAAACTCTCAGCAACTATGCGGTATTGCTCCAGCGCCTTATCAAAACTTCCTATAGCAGTCAACATATCGGCGGCATAAAGTCGCAGTCTCCAGCTTTTTGAATTTTCACAAAAGTCTGCTACCGCAAGAAAAACTTCTGAGGCTTCCGCCAGTTTACCGGTACGTTGAAGTGCGTGACCGTATATTTCCTGTGTCAACAGGTCCGGTTTTCTGTCTGTTGCAGTTATCAAACGCTGGTAGAGAACAATCACCCGCTCATAATTTTCTTGTTCTGCGTAATGGCTAACCACCTTCTCCGCCTGGGCAACGGATAAACCTGTATAATGATCGAGCTGTTCAGAGACTGAAACCATCTGCTCTGCAAAAACTGCTTCACAATCACTCGCCAAGAACAAAATATCATTCTGCCAGACAGCAGATTGCACATGGGATTCTTCAGGAAGACCTTTGGCTATTCCATCATATCCAGCTAGAATTCTCTCCATTTCCTTGATACAATCCTGCCACAATGACGGCTCTCCAATTTCCATATCAAGAGACCCCATTGTTTCCACCAGCATGCGCCATTGACTGATTTTATTGCCATAGACTTTCTGCCTTAGAGATACAAATTCTACGTCAGATAAATCAGCAGCAAATACTTCTTCCCAATACCTTGTATCAGGGGGTATCTCAGCAACTTCCTGCTCTCTTTCTGCACCTTGCTCTTCGTCCTTATCGCTCGGATACTCGACTGCTGCTATTGGCTGTGATACCTGCGGAGAGGGAAAAGATGCCCGCTCTTCCTGTATAATCTCAGGAACGGGACGTTTTTGACATGCGGTCAGGATGGTTATAATGCTCAGGAAGAGCACACTCATTAGCAATTTCATAAGGCGAATCTTATAAGGTAAGAAGAAAATTGTTTTATATAAAATCTCTCACAGAGGTGCCCTGAAAGAAATGCCCTTGGGGTGCACAGAGTTCACAAAGTTTTTTTCTCTGTGTCTCTGCGAGCTCTGTGAGATATTAACTTTCATCTCTGGTTGTGACTACTTACCATGGTAGTTATTGGAGTTCAGATGGTTGT
>JAUWDC010000161.1 GCA_030608985.1 Desulfobia sp.
TCGATGATGATTTCGGACGGGAATCATAAGGGTTTTTTCCCATTTTTTGAGCCACTTCAAGCCTGATCGTATTTTAGAAGTCAAAAATAGTGTCTTAAGTTTCAAGTGCCCTTAAGTGCCTTAAGTTATGGTGCTTTCTGATTAGAGAAAACCTTCCATTTGAGGCACTTTAAACTTGAGTGCACTTTAGGCACTCAAACTGGTAGCTGGCCAGAATATGAAAGTGTGACGCAAACCCTGAAATTTCGCAACGATTTTAGTAGTTCTGAAGTTAGGAAAAGCATGACAGCCAGAAAATTTTATGGGCAGGGAAATGTAGATATAGAGGAATATCTTCAGTATTTTTATGATATTCCTACTGAATGCCCTTACGGAATGTCTCAAACTGCGGTATATCGGCAACAGCAGTTTGGCGGGATACCCGAATCTGTTTTAGGTAGTTTTCTGGCAGCAGGTTTCAGGCGTAATGGAAATTCTCTCTATACCATGAATTGTACAGGGTGCCGGAAGTGCACTCCAATCAGGGTCACCCCGGCAGAATTCCAGCCAAACAGAAATCAAAAGCGAGTTTGGAAACGCAACAATGATCTTGTTGCCACCATGGGACCGCTCACCATTACTGAAGAGAAGTTGTCCTTGTGTGGAGAATTTCTCAGTGAACGATTTCCAGGCAGG
The DNA here is from genome assembly GCA_030608985.1 of Desulfobia sp. Taxonomy (GTDB): domain Bacteria; phylum Desulfobacterota; class Desulfobulbia; order Desulfobulbales; family SURF-16; genus Desulfobia. Next base: position 676 of record JAUWDC010000161.1, read on the forward strand.
GAAAATTCTCCTGTAGACTATTATGGATCTTTTTTTGCCGGCACAATAGCGAATACGCTGGAGATAGAATATCGTCTGCAGGGAAGACTCATTGGTGTCGGTATTGTCGATATTGGAGACAGCTGGATAAATGCTGTCTATTTTTATTTTGATCCAGGAGAATCAAAACGCAGCCTGGGAACATATAATATTTTGTATATCATAGAATTATGTCGAAAGTATGACCTCAAGTATCTGTATCTCGGCTATGTGATTCACGATGTGCAGTCCATGGCATACAAGGGGAATTTTAAACCTCATTATCTATTGATTGATGAGGAGTGGGTAAAAGTGTCAAAAGTTTGATTAGATAATCTTGATGAAGTTGTAGATAGCACCCTAAACAACAGGGTATAAACTCCGACTTTGAAAAGTCTTTTTCTCACCACAGAGCACACAGAGATCACAGAGAAATCTTTTTATTACAATCAGTTACCTCTGTGATCTCTGTGTGCTCTGTGGTTGATTTATAGTTTTTACGATTTCCTCAATCTTAGTTATAGAAAATTATGAAAGTTATATTAGCCAAAACAGCCGGTTTCTGTATGGGAGTCCAAAGGGCTGTCGATACTACTTTGAAGTTAGCGCAGGAAGAAGACCTGGTTGCCACTTTTGGACCTCTCATTCACAACCCTCAAGTACTTGAGCAGTTAAGAGAAAAAGGAGTCACTGTCCTCGATGACATTCCTGAAAAAAGAAACGGTGTCATCGTTGTCAGAGCACATGGTATTCCTCCCAGCCAGAAACAACAATTGAAAGCAACCGGAGCAAAGATTGAGGATGCTACCTGCCCTAAGGTTATGAAGGTTCAGGCTATTATCAGGAAATATAAAAAGCAGGATTTTTTTACTGTCATTATAGGAGATAAAAATCACGCTGAGGTTGTCGGGCTCATGGGGTACGCAGAGCCCGAAGTTGCAGTGGTATGTGATGAGGCGGATGTCGAAAATTTAACGATACCATCGGCCTATATTATCGTTAGCCAAACCACCCAGGATGAGGTCAAATTTAATGAATTGACCAAGCAGGTTCTACAACGATTCCCAGACGGACAAATTTTTAATACCATTTGCGATTCGACCCATAATCGTCAGCAAGAAGTGCGTGAAATGTGTGAGGAAGTTGATGCTATGATAGTTGTTGGCGGTAAAGGAAGCGCCAATACTCAGAGGCTTGGTCTGATCGCTGAGGAAATGAACTGCCCTGTGTTTATGGTAGAGACAAAAAAAGATCTTGATTTGGAAAAATTTAGCAAATTTGAGTGCGTCGGGATATCAGCAGGAGCTTCAACTCCAACCTGTGTTATTGATGAGATTGTTTGTTTTTTAAAAGAGGTAGAAGGAGAGCCATGTTAGGCTGGTTTAAAAAGAAAGGTAAAAAGACCATTCAGGATGATGCAGTCGAAGAACAGGTCATTCAGAATGAGTTTGATGATAAGGTCGAAGCTCCTGATGAAATTGTCGATGCTGTTGAAGATAAACCACAAGTCTCAGAGGAAACAAATAATGGAGGCCTTTTCTCTCGCCTGAAAGAACGGTTGTCGAAAACACGGGATTCAATCGTCAGTCGGGTGGATGCCCTTTTTCTGGGTAAAAAGGTTATCGATGCGGAGCTTCTTGACGAGCTTGAAGAAATTTTGATTACTGCTGATCTCGGTGTTGGCACAACGCAGGAACTGGTTGAAAGCGCCAGAGAGCAGGTGGAAAGGCATGAGTTGAGTGATCCCCAAGCGCTGAAACGAATACTGAAAGAAAAGATATCAGGTTTTCTTCATAGTTCTGACCAGCAGGCTGAATTGGTTATGCCGGAAGAAGGTCCTTTTGTCGTTATGGTTGTAGGTGTGAATGGTGTCGGAAAAACGACAACAATTGGTAAACTGGCCCATAAGTTTGTGAAGTCCGGACAGAATGTTCTTCTTGTTGCTGCTGACACATTCCGTGCCGCTGCTGTTGAACAGTTGAAAATATGGGGAGAACGGATTGGCGTACACGTTGTTTCTCAGCAGACTGGGGCAGACCCTTCAGCCGTTGTCTTTGATGCCCTTGATTACGCAGAAAATAAAGATGTTGATGTTATCATAGTCGATACCGCCGGTCGCCTGCACACCAAAGTCAATCTCATGGAGGAACTCAAAAAAATAAAACGGGTTATGGGCAAGAAGATCCCTGACGCCCCCCATGAAATTCTATTGGTTATCGATGCTACAACAGGCCAGAATGCTATTTCCCAGGCTAGAACTTTTAATGAAACCGTTGACATTACAGGACTTGCCCTGACAAAACTGGATGGTACTGCAAAGGGTGGAATTGTTGTCAATATATGCAGAGAATTGACCATACCCATCAGGTTTATTGGAATTGGAGAGCAGGTGGATGATCTGAGGGATTTTGATGCTGATGAATTTGTTAAGGCCCTCTTTGCCGAGGGTGAATCATGAGATACCAATATCGCTATCACCAGCAGCCAGGATGTGGCGGTTGTCTGGTCGTTGGCATCCTGCTGCTCCTGTTATTCGGCGGTGCACCATTACTGGTAGACGTAATAGGCTTTCTATTTGTCGGATTTCTTTTTACTCTTTTTTTTATGTGGCTGGGCTTCTGGGGCTTTTCTTTTTATATAAAGAGGAAAGTCAGTGAATATGAGCAGGGGCAAACAGAAGCACGGAAGAATTTTGTCTCACTTCTTGTTCATATACTTGTTAAAATCGCCCAGTTTGACGGCACTGCTACAAAGGCCGAACTCCAGGCAATCAGTAATTTTTTTAGAACCCATCTCCGCTATAACCAGGAGCAGATGTACTGGGTGAAGGAGCTCATTAAGGATGCTTCATCTAATACAGACTCTCTTGAAACCTTGCTCAGCCAGTTCCGGGAAAGTTTTGCCTATGAGCCTCGGTTGATTCTTGTTGAACTGGTCTATCAGGTACTTTTTACCAATCATCACGTTTCAGACCATGAGCTGGAACTTGCTCAAAATATTGCTGAATACTTAAATATTTTAAACTATGACCTGCTGACCATTCAAAGCAAATACATCCATAGACGCAAGGCCGCCGCAACTAAAGAGGAAGAATATTATGAAATTCTCGGATTGCAGGCAGGTACTGATTTTGAGCAAATCAAGAAGTCCTATCGAAAGTTGAGTATGAAGTATCATCCTGACAAGGTCGGACATCTTGGCGAAGAGTTCCGGAAAGTAGCTGAAGAAAAGATGAAAGAAATTAATGGAGCATATCACCATTTCAAAACAAAATATAATTCAACGACATAAGGTGACACTATGAGTATTTCACAAAAAATGAATGAATTTGCCGAACGTTCCTCATGGATCAGAAAAATGTTTGAGGAGGGGGCTAAGCTGAAGCAAGAGTTTGGGGCGGAAAATGTTTTTGATTTCAGTCTTGGGAATCCCGATCTGCCGCCGCCGCCCCAATTCCAAAAAACACTTGTAAGCCTGGCAGCCAATGAAGCTCCAGGGGTGCATGCCTACATGCCAAACCCCGGCTATCCCTTTGTCCGCGATGCGGTTGCCGCCCAGCTTTCCATCGAACAGGGCATCACCCTTTCCAGGGATGAGATGCTCATGATCGTGAAGCCGAAGGAGGTTGTGGATACCATGCTTCAGAATATATTCAGAATCCGCAATGTACTCGATGCGGTTATTCTGGTGGTGGGATTTACAACTGTTCTTGCCATTGTGCTCGTTTTTACCCTTTCCGTTAGGCTGCGCAGGAGGGAAATTGGGACAATCTTCAGGCTTGGATGCAGGAAGCTCACCATTGCACGGTTCCTTGGAGCAGAAATAGGCATCATTG
>JAUWDC010000034.1 GCA_030608985.1 Desulfobia sp.
CCCCATAACAGAGTCGTATTTCAGAAGGTGGGCCAGGGTTTCGTTGTTTGTAAGGTCGTTGATTGCCTGCACCTCAATATCAGCGAAGGCCGCATCTTTGCTGAGTGCTCTGAATATACTTCTGCCGATTCTCCCGAAGCCATTGATTCCGATTCGTATTGTCATATCCTCCTCCTGCTATAATTTGATGGACCCATAAAAAGTCTTTTCCCTACCACAGAGCACACAGAGACCACAGAGAAATTTTTTTATTACAAGTAGTTACCTCTGTGATCTCTGTGTGCTCTGTGGTTAATTTATAGTTTTACGACTTCCTCACAATTTACTCATTTTAACAGCTGAAGCATAGAGTTTCAGGTATCGCTGAACCACTTTCTCCCAGGTATACTGTTCTTTAATTGTTTTGATAGCTGTTTTTTGCATTTTTCTTATTTGGGACGGCTTCTGGCGATATACCTTCAGGGCACGCTGCATGGCTCCCATAAGAGCGGCAGAGCTGTGGTCATGGTATACAAAACCTGTTTTGGAGTCGATTACTTTGACCAGGCCTCCAATATGGTGAACTATAGGTATAGAGCCAAAAAGCTGAGCAATATAATCTGTCAGGCCGCATGGTTCATAACGGGAGGGAATAAGAAAGAAATCACCGGCAGCATATGTTCTATTTGCCAGAAGCGGATCATATCCAAGGAGGACACAAATTCTTCCTCTGTTTGCCTTCATCTCAGAGAGCCTGATAAGCCCCTTTTCAATCTCTTTGCTTCCTGTTCCCAGAATCAATACCTGAAAGCCGGCATCCATCGGCAGGAGAGTCTCCAGGGCACCAATCAGCTTGTCCACACCTTTTTGGGAAGAAAAACGGCCGATGAAGGTGAGAAGGGGAAGGTCCTGTTTCGCAGAGAGAGAGCCGTATGCCAGAACGCTGCTCAGTTCTTTTTGGGTGATAGCCCTGATCAAGTCCCGTTTACAGGCCTCTTTCCCTTTCAAATCACCGAGTTCCGGTGAGTATGCCGCAGCAATGCCCGTTTGCTCAGGGTGAGATGGGTCAAAATCATCAGGACTGATGCCGTTTGTTATCCCTGAAAGCGTTACACCACGGCTGGCAAGGAAGTGTCCAAGCCAGTCGGTCAGCTCGTCGTCATCAGTTTCTCGCAATTCCCGGGCATAATTTTCACTGACTGTGTTGAGGACAGCATAGGAGGACGCGGCAATAAAAGGATCAAAGCGGCCATCCAGCAGGTTTTTGGCAACTACGTTTCCAGGCAGCCCAGTAATACTTTTTGCAAAAGGCAGGTCAGCAATTTCCTGATGATAGCCCGTTCCTGCATTGTGGATAGTAACCACCAGCCCTGTATTCCGGAAAAAATGACGATACCCTGCATTTTCTCTCACCATCGCCGGAATAAGAGCAGTGTGGCCATCATGGCAGTGGATAACATCGGGCCTTTCATTGAGTAAAAGCATAAGGCTGATGGCAGATTTCTGCAGCAGGATGTTCATGGCAAAATAATCATAATGCCCGCTCCCCTGCACATGGGTTGGATCTTCATCCTCTTCCTCAAGGGTGTATGTATAGACCGATTTTTTTTCTTGATAACGAGGAGAATCTACCAGGTAAAGAGTCAGATTATTCTTGTCGGATTTGCTTTGTTTACACCAGATGCGGACATCCTCGCGCCGCTCTTCACCGACATAATTCATATCAACCTGAAACTGGTCCAGCAGACGAAAACCATGGGGCTGGGGTGTCATGAATCCATACAGGGGAAGGCATACAGAAACCCTGACTGACCGGGATAATTCCTGGGCAAGCTGACGGCATACATCTTTGACACCGCCGGCACCGGCCAGACCGTCATATTCCCGTGTAATGAGCCAGATGTTTGAGAGTGTATTTTTCGTCTTCTTCATGACGCTTTTATTCAGGATCCAGGGAAGAAGGCTGGGATATCCATTCTGTTGTTTTACAGCGCAACAGGTGATCAGCCAATAGGAGACACATCATGGCTTCGCACACCGGAATAATTCTGGGGATAGCTGATATATCATGCCGACCGCCTATTTTAATTTCAATAGGCTCATTATCGAGATTTACGGTCTGCTGGGCTTGGGAAATGGAAGGAATAGGTTTCACTCCAACCCGGGCAATAATAGGCTCTCCATTGGAAATTCCGGCAAGTATGCCACCAGCATTATTTGAGGCAAAACCATCAGGGGTGATAGGATCATTGTTTTCAGATCCTGTCATTGCAGCCGCAGCAAATCCGGCGCCGATTTCAACACCTTTCACCGCTCCAATGGACATAAGGGCTCCGGCAATGTCTGCGTCCAGTTTGTTAAAGACAGGCTCCCCTAGGCCAGCCGGGCATCCTGATGCAATGATTTCAACAATTCCACCCAGGCTGTCCCCCTGTGAGCGCACTTCTTTGACCCGTTCTTCCATCTTGTCGGCAGTGGCACTATCGGGACAGTAGAGCCGGTTGTCGGCAGCAGCTTTTTTTATGGAGTCAATATCCTCAAAGTCAAGGGAGTCAATGGAGATTCCTCCCAGGGCAACAGTGTAAGCTAATACATCAATTGCGTGGGCTGCCAGAAGTTTTCTGGCAACAGCGCCAGCAGCAACCCGACAGGCTGTCTCTCGTGCTGAGGCCCTGCCGCCACCGCGGTGGTCACGAATGCCGTACTTGCATAGGTAAGAAAAGTCACCATGACCGGGACGGAAAATATTTTTTAAATGGTCATAGGATTTGCTGTGGGCATCCTTATTGAAAATAATAAGAGATAAAGGAGTGCCGGTGGTTACTCCCTCAAAAACTCCCGAAAGAATTTCAACTTTATCAGGCTCTTTGCGGGGACTGGCCGGTCCACCTGTTCCAGGTCGACGCCGGTCAAGATCAGCCTGAATGTCTTCCGGCTCAAGTGGAATACCCGGAGGGCAGCCGTCGATGGTTGCGCCGATGGCAGTTCCGTGTGACTCTCCCCATGTAGTAACCCTGAAAATCTGTCCGAATGTGTTTCCTGCCATATACAATTATCCTTGAGAAGCCTGATGGCGCTGCCACGCCTTTATTATCTCTTCTGTAACGTCATTAAGGGGTTTTTCACTCTGGATTTTGATATCTGATCCAGCCTCATAAAGGGGATAACGCTCAAGAAGAACCGCCTCGACCTCTTCGAAGATATCCATACCTGTTAATGAGGGCCGCTGGCTTGATGTTGCTGAATGAGAAGCCAGTCGGCGACAAATGGTCTCAGTATCGGCTGTCAACCAGACAATAAATGCATTTTCCCTGAGTTGCTGCCAGGTATCCTGATGCATGATAGCACCACCACCAGCAGCAATAACTTGATTCTCGGTGTGAACCAGACCTTCCAGCAGTTCTTGTTCAAGTTTCCTGAAATAGTCCCAACCGTGGGAGGCAACTATCTGACTGATTGGTGCGCCATAACCGGATTCTATTTCCTGGTCAGTATCAATAAATCTGAAGCCGAGTTGACTCGCAAGGAGCTCACCAATGGTTGTTTTGCCTGTTGCCCTGTATCCAGTCAGAATAATGTTTTTTTTCTTCTGTTCCATTATCGGTTTATCATAAACGAAGACGACTTTTTTTGTTACTTTTTTTGTAATTGTTCAGCAGCACCCCATCCGGAGTCTCGTACCTCGCTTACCTGGGCGCGATCGAGCCTACTCACATAGGCAACTATAGTTCACAGGCCCGGCACCCATCTGGAGCACTGCTGAACAGGTACAGTACGGCGTTTAGCGAACTTATGAGCTTTTCGAAGTCGGAGTTTATGCCCTGTTTTTAAGGGTGCTTATCGGCTGAACAGTTATCTTTTTTTTTGTTATTTCAATAGATCGTAAATGTTTTTCTTTTTGTCTTTTTCTTTAGAAGAGTTTACGGTAATAGGTTCTGCATACGGAGAAAAACGAAGAGTTTTAATATAAGATTATTTTCACGGAGAAAGATATGGCCGAAAAAAAAATGCTGGTTGTGCTGGCGAGTCACAATAAAGGGAAAATAGCAGAGATGCGGGAATTACTGAAAGACTTCCCTGTTGATTTGAAAAGTCTTCATGATTTTGGTTCGATACCTGATGTTGTTGAAGATGGGAGTACCTTTGACGACAATTCCTACAAGAAAGCGGCATTTACCGCAAAAGTATTAGGAATTCCTGCAATTTCCGATGATTCCGGCCTGGTGGTTGAGGCTCTTGAAGGGGCCCCTGGCATATTTTCAGCACGCTATGCCGGTGAAAAGGCGTCGGATCAGGACAATATTCAAAAACTTCTCGATGAAATGAAAGGCAAAGAGAACCGGAAAGCTGCTTTCGAATGCGTCATCTCCGTTGCTGTTCCTTCAGGGCCCGCACTTACTTATGAAGGAAGGTGTGAGGGAGAAATCACAAAAGAACCCCATGGTGACAGTGGTTTTGGCTATGACCCTGTTTTTTACTATCCGGAACTCGGCAAGACCTTTGCTGAATCAGATCCTGAAGAGAAAAACAGGGTAAGTCATCGCGGCAGAGCCCTGGCCGAAATGGCAGGAGAGTTTGACAAGGTGCTGACCTGGCTTCGGCAAAGGATGGCGGAAATCAAACCTCCTAAGCCTGATCACTCTGAATTTGAGCATAATGACTGGTCTGAGCCCAAAATGGTGCAGTAGATTATATGAAAGTTCTTGACTGGCAAGGAACTTCTGTTAAAAAGAAGTAATTATTCAGGTTGAGCAACAAATGATCCTGAACAGTTACAAAAAGAGATACAATCCAGGTGTCCAAAAGGACTTAATATGGGAATCCCGTGAAAATCGGGAACGGTCCCGCCGCTGTAATCCTCCCCCTTACTGTTCATTTTAAAAGGTAAGGGAATGTGATGACAATTATGCCACTGTTCCCTCGGGGATGGGAAGGCTGTCGTCAGAAGGGAAAGTCAGAAGACCTGCCTGGTTGGAACATCGTCTGCCTCGGGAAACAGGTGGGTGCTGTCATGGTCTTGTGGATAAGCAGGGATATCTCCAAGCCGTTCAAATACGGTTTGGGGCTTTTTTTTGCCCAAAGCCCGCGTTTTTCACAAGCGATCTGCTACGAAACAGGTAAGCACTGCGCTTACTGCGTTACGCTTGAAAAATATTCTCGACATACTGCAAGTATGCCTGCGAGTATTTTTCGGCGCGTGCCTTGTACTCACAGCACTTACCAGTTTCTCGCGACGATCTTTGTGAGAAAAGCGGGCAAGCCGTTCATCTTTTAATGGAGGTATGAATATGGACAAAAGGGAACTCGCTTATGCCAAACAAAGTGCTCTGGCAACACCGAATTGGGATATTTTTCAAATAGTTATCCGAAAAGTATTAAAGCCAATACCTGTTTTTTCTCCCAAAAAGTCTATGAGCAGGCAGGCTGTTTAATGGGTAATCATCACGGGGTGAAGCGACCAAATAGCGCTCTACCCCCACTGTAATTGATCACAGGGTGCTGCAGATGCGGGACCCTGTGATCAATTATGTTTAAGGAAGTCGTAAAAGGCCTGGTAATGAGCCGGCAGAGATCGCTTTTTGTGATGGGCGAGATAAAATGACCGCTTCATTTCCGGGCCAATATTTTTCTGGACCAGTGTGCCATTTTCAAGCTCCTCTTCAATAGCACGCCGGGAAATAATTGATGTGCCCAGGCCTGCTTTCAACGCCTGCTTGACAGCATCGGTTGAACCTAATACGGCCACAATATTCAGTTTGCGGCTGTCAATTTTCATTTTCCCCAGCCACTCTTCCATTGTTTTTCGTGTACCAGATCCCTCTTCACGTATGAGAAAAGGTAAAGAATAGATATCCCCGCCGACGTCACTTTCCCTCATTAAGGCCTGTGTCCCGGCAAAAATGAGTTCATCATTGAAAACAGGTTCATACACGAGAGAGCGTGGCTCCATGCTGGCACCCACAATACCCAGCAGGATTTCATGATGGAGAATGCCGTCGGTAATCTTACGTGTATCGGCAATACTGATTTCAAAAGAGATGTCAGGATGTTCCTTTTTAAAAGATGCGGCTAAAACGGGAAGCATGTAGTTGCCGGGAATGGTGCTTGCCCCTATCTTGAGAGTACCCTTTATACGGGTCAGACCTGTCTGGATTGTTTGTTTTATGGCCTCCAGATCCTCAATAAGTTTAAGCGCTTTTGGGAAAATGAGCTTGGCTTCCCGGGTTGGCATAATTGAACGGCCTAATCTGTCAAAAAGGGAGCACCCCAGTTCTTCTTCCAGATTTTTGATGTGCTCACTTATTGTTGGCTGACTTATATGGAGACTGCCGGAAGCTTTTGAAAAGCTTTTATGATGGTATACAGAGGTAAATATGCGCAGCTGGTGGATATCCAATGAAAGTCTCCGGGCTGAAGTGTTTTATTTCACCACAGAGAACACAGAGGACACAGAGAAATCTTTTTATTACAAGCAGTTACCTCTGTGCTCTCTGTGTGCTCTGTGGTGAATTTATAGTTTTTACGACTTCATCACATCTTAGTCATTGAAGCCAACTTCATCAATCAATTCCCGTATGACTCTTCTCTCGTCTCTGTCAAGATTGCTCACTTCAAATCCTGTATCAAAAAAATCAGGATTGACATCGTTGCCCGACCAGATGCTTTTTCCTTCAAAGTGTATTTCTTTATCTGGGAAATAGCCTTCAGGAAGGACCATACGCAGCACAAAAGTTTTATCAATAGGAATCTGTTCTTTGCTAACAAGTTTGATGCCTCTTGTTGTTATATCGACAAGATTTCCCAAAAGAGCACCGGACACCACATCATACACTTCCAGATAATAAAAGAGGTGGTGGCGTTTCATTGTTCTCATTTTTTGCATGTCTGTTCACCTTTGCCTGGCAGTAATTAGGAATATATTTTACGACGCCATCAATGATGATGAACCCGTGAAAAGGCTTTTTCTCACCACAGAGATCACAGAGCCCACAGAGAAATCTTTTTATTACAAGCAGTTACCTCTGTGATCTCTGTGTGCTCTGTGGTTAATTTATAGTTTTCGCGAGAGCATCAATTATTATTTTGGACTTATTTTGAGGAATTTGCAAGGGAAGCTGAAATTTTTTCAAGAATGAAACAGACAACCTCATCGATGGTGAGGTTTGATGAGTCTATGATGACGGCATCATCTGCAGCTTTGAGGGGGGCGATCGCCCGGGAGCTGTCATTGGCATCGCGTTTTATGATCTGGGCAAGAATATCCAGCTCGTCTGCCTTCTCTCCTTTCTCCAAAAGCTGAAGGGAACGTCTGCGGGCCCGTTCTTCCGGGGTGGCATCAAGATAAAATTTATACCTGGCATCAGGAAAAACAACCGTGCCGGTGTCTCGGCCTTCGGCCACTATTTTTCCCTGTTCTCCAATCTTCTGCTGCATCTCAGTAAGTTTCCGGCGGACAACGGGCTGAGCAGAAACTTTTGAGGCAACAAGTCCCATTTCTGCAGTCCTGATAGCAGAACTGATATCATTTTTACCTAAAAGAACTCTAGTGTCACCGTTTCCAGGAAGAAGGGTCAGGTCCAGCGTGTCAAGAATGCAGCTGAGAGCGTCTCCATCTTCAAGATCAACACCATCCTGTCTGGCCTTGTAACCGACAGCTCTATACATGGCTCCTGTGTCGAGATATGTGAAGTTGAGCCTTGAGGCGACAGTTCTGCTTATGGTACTTTTTCCACTACCGGAAGGACCGTCAATGGTAACGATATCTTTTTTGTTTTCGTAAATATTCGGTTTATGTTCCAAAATCGCCCTCACCACCAGAATTGTAAATGTTTGGCAACGGTTTACAGGGAGGTAAGCAGGACGCTGCGCTATACATCTGTATGTAAAGCATCCTGATCGCCTTCCTGTGAGCCGTTGCCGAATATTTATTTGTTTTCAGCCATTCTTGATCTCAGAAAGGCTTGCAGACAGAGCATGCAGCAATCGCTCATTTTCTGCATTAGTTCCCACTGTAATCCTGATATAGGTTGGAAAACCATAGGCACTCATTGGTCGGATAATAACACCTTTGTGGAGCATGGATTCATACAATTTTTTGCAGTCAGACTGT
>JAUWDC010000137.1 GCA_030608985.1 Desulfobia sp.
GCAGTCTCTTGGGTATAAGCACATGGTGAACTATATTGATTCAACCTGGAATTGGGAGGAAGCACTCCGACTACTTGCCCGAGATACGCGACATTATGCTAAAAGACAACTCACCTGGTTTGGACGGGATCCTGAAATACAGTGGTTCGAGCCAGACGAAACGGAACATATTGCAGCAGTAATAAAAAATTTCTTAGAAAGAGTTAATTAAGGCAAAGTGAACTCCCGGAAAACATTCATACAGCGATCTATCAACCCTGACGCTTACAGGGCAGGTGTAGAGCTCGGCGTGACAGACCTGCAGTCGAGAATAGTGGCCGGCAGGGTAGATGGCTACACTGGAGATCTTAAACCTGTGATATCGCCAAGTCTCAGCAACCTCAGCCACCCGCAACAGTTGAAAGACTGTAAAAAAGCAGCTGATAAAATAGCCGAGACAGTGATAAAATGCCAACCGATTGGGATTGTAACAGATTATGATGTTGATGGTGTCTCTGCCCATGCTCTTCTGGTTGAAGCGTTACAGCAATTTTATTTTCCCAGAAAATTTATTTTAAGTCATATTGGCCATCGTTTGACAGATGGATATGGGTTAAGCACGAATATTATAGAACGTATTTTAAGCTCAGAAGTAAAGCCTGAAATTATCATTACTGCAGATTGCGGTTCTTCTGATCGAGAAGGAATATCAGTTTTGAGAGACGCTGGTATAGAAGTGATTGTTACCGATCATCACGCCATCCCACGTGAGGGCATCCCTCAATCAGCATATGCCGTTGTTAACCCCGCCAGGGATGATTGTTCTTATCCTGATTCATCCATTTCAGGATGCATGGTCAGTTGGCTGGTTATGTGTCAGGTTCGTAATGTTTTAATCAAAAAAAAATATTTGCCGGAAAATACACCCCGACTTGGTAATCTTCTTGACTATGTTGCGTTAAGCACTGTGGCTGACGCAGTATCATTATTAAGTCCGTCAAACAGAGCCGTAGTAATGAGTGGGCTGGATAGAATTAATGCATTAGATAAACCGGCTTGGATGGCATTGGCAAAATTATGTAACAAAAATGGCTATAATTCAGCACAATTTAGTGTTGAAGATTTAGGTTTTATAATAGGACCCCGCATAAATGCACAGGGGCGAGTAGACGATCCCATAAAGGCTCTTGATTTTCTCCTAGCGGAAGATGGCACTGTTGCTGATAACTGTCTGAATATACTAGAAAAAAATAACACATATCGAAAAGCCATTGAAAAAGAAATGGTAACAATAGCCAAGAAAAAGGCAAAAGAAATTGTCAGGCAACAGGGTAAAGGCCTGGTAATTTATGATAAAGATTTTCATCCAGGTATTCAGGGCATTGTTGCTTCCAGGCTTGTCGATAGTTTTGGTATACCGGCCGTTGTTTTCAGTCCAGGAAATCAATCAACCGAGCTCACCGGATCGGCAAGAACCATACCTGAGATACATATTCGAGACGTACTCCAAAAAATAGATAACAAATATCCAGGGCTTATTCTTACCTTTGGCGGACATAAAGGTGCTGCAGGATTAAAAGTATCTTCTGTAAATATTGAGTCTTTCAGGCAGGCTTTTGAGGACATCATGCACGAATATGGGAGAAAGCTGGATCTACATCCAAAGGTATATACCGACGGGAAACTTGATGAATGTGACTTAACACTCGATACAATTAATGAGTTGAAGGGAGTAGAACCATTTGGAAGAGGTTTTGCCGAACCGGTTTTTGAAGGAATTTTCACCATCAAAGAGCTTCGCATTATTGGTAAGGAACCAATTCATGTAGGGTTTAAACTTGCCAAAACAAATAAAACGTATAGCGCTATATGGTTTCGAGCATTAGAACAGCCTGGTGGAGAGCTTCCTTTTCATTGTAATGATACTATACAGTGTGCATTTAAATTAAAACTGAATGACTATAGGGGAAGGAAGAGTCTTCAGATGGTAATTGAGCATGCTCAATTACCAGAATAACGTGCTGATTTGACAAGATATATATAAAACTAAACATAATATACATTATGCGACATTGCTAATATGCGTGTTGAAGTAGAAGGGGTGAAGTTGTGTTGAATCTCCTTATCCCTTCCTGAAGGCGCTATAAGTAGACTGGTCAATTAAAATTTTCAAATAATCAATTTATGAGTGTTGAGGCGTAATATGAACCGTGAGATATACCAGGAACCCTTAGTCAGTCGTTATACCAGCCCCGAGATGCAAGAACTTTTCTCTGAGCAGAATAAATTCCAGACCTGGCGGAAATGCTGGATTGCTTTAGCTGAAGCGCAAAATGAACTTGGCCTTGATAATATTGTCACTGACGAAATGGTCAATGAGCTTAAGGCTCATGAGCACGATATTGATTTTGACGTCGCCGCGAAAAAAGAAAAAGAAATCCGCCATGATGTTATGGCCCATGTATTTGCCTACGGCCAGAAATGCCCGACCGCTGAGCCCATAATCCACCTTGGCGCTACCTCTCAGTTTGTGGGATGCAATACTGACCTGAGTATTCAGCGTGACGGATTGAAGCTCGTCAAGAAAGCTCTTTTGAATGTCATTGCCAACCTTTCCAGGTTCTGCCGTGAAAACAAGTCCCTTGCCACCCTTGGCTTTACCCATTATCAGCCAGCCCAACCCACCACTGTCGGCAAGAGAAACACCTTATACATCCAGGACCTACTTATGGATCTGGACTACATAGAGAGCCTTGAGTCGCAATTTAAGGCCAGGGGTGTCAAGGGTACTGTCGGCACCCAGGCAACCTTTCTAGAGCTGTTTAAGGGCGATCACGACAAGGTTAGGCAGCTTGACCGACTGGTCTCCAAAAAGCTTGGCTTTGATACGGTTTTCGACGTTACCGGTCAGACATACACCAGAAAACTCGACATGAAAACCGCAGAAACCCTTGCAGGAATTGGCGCTACTGCCCATAAATTTGCTGTTGATATGCGCCTTTTGTCAAATTTAAAGGTCCAGGAAGAGCCTTTTGCCACGCAACAGGTTGGCAGTTCTGCTATGGCGTACAAGCGAAATCCCATGCGCAGTGAGCGCATGACAGGCCTTGCTAGAAAACTCATGGGCCTCCCTGCTGACTTTGGTGCCACCTATGCCAATCAATGGTTTGAGCGAACCCTTGATGATTCCGCAATCCGCCGAATGGATATCCCGCAGGCCTTTCTACTCACAGATGCAATCTTAAAGTTATTTCTGAATATTACATCGGGAATGGTTGTTTATCCGAAACAAATTGAACGTCACCTTCGTCAAGAACTCCCTTTCATGGCCACTGAAAAGATACTCATGGAATGTGTGGAAAAAGGCAAAAGCAGGCAGGAAATGCATGAGGTGGTGAAGGTTCATTCTGTTGCTGCCGGGAAAGTTGTAAAACAGGATGGCGGTGACAATGATCTGCTCATCAGGCTTGGAAATGATGATGATATCCCCTTCTCCACTGAAGAACTTGTGGCGATGATCGGAACCGGAGAGGAATTTACCGGCAGGGCCGCCGAACAGACGGAAGAATATTTAACTGAAGTTGTCGAACCGCGGCTGGCACAATACAAAGATTTGCTTGGTGACATAAACTCAGAACTGTCCGTATAACAAAAACTATAAATTAACCACAGAGCACACAGAGATCGCAGAGGTAACTCAATGTAATAAAAAGATTTCTCTGTGGTCTCTGTGCTCTCTGTGGTGAGAAATGGAAACCAAAAAACTTTTTCTTCGCATCAATCCGGCAAAAATACATTTCCTCAAATCAATTTTAGAAGGATATGAAGGATTAGCCATGATGTCGACTATCGACGTTAAACAGGGTTTGGTTTCGGTCCGTTATGCTGAAAGTGTGCAGGAGGACGTTTTTTTTCTTCTTGAAGATCTCTCGTTAACGTTAAGAACGTAATTCAAACATTGAAAGTTAGCTATGCGTCATATATTATTGATATATTGTTTTTTTATCTCTTTTTCTCCTATTGCGTTTGCCGGCGAAAAACAGGAAGTTGGAGGATTAACGCTTGATCAATGTGTTCACATTATTCTCGTTAAGAACCCTTCTCTTTCCATGATTCAGGCTGAGGCAGAGCAGAAATCCTATCTTTTTGAAAGCTCTAAAAAAGATCTCTACCCTGCCCTGTCTGCGCACTACTCCTATACACACCAATCAGATGCTATTTTTTATCCCAAAGATCAAGTGAGCTATGGAGTTACTGTTGAACAGCCTCTTTATAAAGGAAAATCTCTTGTAACATCTGTTAATAAGGCGGGATTAGAAGTCAAATCATCCTCCTTTAAAGTAGAGCGGGAAATTAATGATTTGGTGTATCTGGTTCATGAATACTATTTTGCTCTTCTCCGATCTGAAAAATTGAAAGAAGTTGCCGAACAGGCGGTAGTGCGTTTGCAATCACACAGGCGAGACGCCGCAGCCTTTTATGAGGCCGGATTAATCCCTAAAAATCAATTTCTTCAAAGTGAGGTTGAGCTTGCCCAGGGAGAACAGGATCTTGTTGATGTCGAAAATATTGTTGATATGAATAGAGCACGCTTAAACAATTTGCTGGACAGGAAGGTAGATGCTTTTCTTGCTATAGCTGATTGCTGTGATGATGATATTGATAATGTTACCTGGGAAAAAGTTCTCGATGAAGCGTCAAAAAGTCGTGCTGAAATATTACAGGCTAAACTCCAGGTTGATATAGCTGAAAGTGATGTTATTCTGAAAAGGGCTCCTTATTTACCAATGGTTTCCCTCTCTGCTTCTTATGATCGATATGATGATGTAGATGTAGATGGATCATCTTTTTCCGGCCTCGATCAGGAGGTGAAAACAGTGAGTGCCATTGCCTCCTGGAGATTCTGGACATGGAACAAAGAAAAAGAAGAAGTATTAGGTGCAAGAATGAATGTGAAGCGAACTCAAAAAGCTCTTGATGCAGTCATTGATAATATAACCCT
>JAUWDC010000208.1 GCA_030608985.1 Desulfobia sp.
GCTTTAAAGCCGGGGACATGAATATGTGTCATAAAAAAACCTTAATTCAGCCAAAAATTGGTGGGCACAGCCCACCCTACAGTAACTGGAGTCATAGTTTTAAGTGTTAAGCAATGGATAATCTGATATTTTTACTTAAAACTTAGTTCAACTTAAAACTTAGAATTATTTAGTTCGCCCACAGCAACGTTTATATTTTTTCCCACTGCCACAAGGGCAGGGAGCATTGCGGCCAATCTTTTCTCCCTCTCGCCGCGCCGGCTGCTGCCTTTCCGGAGTTTCATTACCCGCGCCCCGGCTCATTTCCATCTCCGTCTTCCGGCGACGCTTCTCCTCCTCAAGCTGTTCCATTTCATCTTGCCTGGCCAACTGCACCCTCATTAAAGTGGACACTGTTTTCTCCCTGACCCGTTCGATCATGGTATTGAACATGTTGAATCCCTCTTTCTTATATTCATCCAGAGGATTTTTCTGTCCGTACCCACGAAGGCCGATGCCTTCCTTAAGATGATCCATGCCGAGAAGATGATCTTTCCAGTGAGTGTCCACTATCTGGAGAAGAATAAACCGTTCAAGCTGACGCATGGTTTCCTCGCCAAGCTCTTCTTCCCTGGCTTTATAAGCAGCTTCCATTGTCTCTAGAAGATTCTTTTCAAACGTATCCGACTTCAGTCCTTTTTTAACATCGTCATCCCAGTCTAGTTCGATTCCCATATTTGCCGATACACGCTCGGAAATACCGTCCCAGTCCCAATCCTCAGAGAGTGTCTTGTCATCACAGAATTCCATGGTAATGGCTGCGATCAAATCTTCAAACATATCTGCAACAATATAACTGACGTCTTCCCCGCCAAGAACCTCCTTGCGCTGATCATAAATCATCTGACGCTGCTCATTCATGACATCATCATACTCAAGGAGATGTTTACGTATATCGAAGTTATGTCCCTCCACTTTACGCTGAGCATTTTCAATTGCTTTGGAAATCATGGTATGCTCGATGGGCTCATCTTCCTCCATTCCAAGTTTATCCATAATGGTGGAAATACGATCCGATCCGAATATGCGGAGAAGACCATCTTCAAGGGAAAGGAAAAAACGTGATGACCCCTGATCGCCCTGACGGCCGGAACGCCCTCGGAGCTGATTATCGATTCGCCGTGATTCATGACGGCTCGTTCCCAGAATGTGCAGCCCTCCCACTTCAACAACACCCTCACCAAGCTTGATATCCGTCCCTCGACCAGCCATATTGGTAGCAATCGTCACCCTGCCCTTCAAGCCTGCTTCGGCAATAATCTGGGCCTCTTGTTCATGATGCTTGGCATTCAGGACAGAGTGTTTAACACCTGCCTTCTTCAGCCTCTGCGAAAGCATTTCCGAGACATCAATGTTGGTCGTACCAACAAGAACCGGCTGCCCCTTTTCATGCAGCTTTTTTATTTCTTCTACAACGGCACGGAATTTCGCCTTGGCATTTTTGTAAATAACATCGGCGAAATCATCACGAATCATTGTATGATGCGTCGGAATGACAATTACATTGAGCCCATAAATCTTACTAAACTCAACAGCTTCAGTATCTGCTGTACCAGTCATACCGGCAAGCTTTTCGTACATACGAAAATAATTCTGGAAGGTGACGGAGGCCAGAGTCTGATTCTCTTTTTCGACCTTTACGCCTTCTTTTGCCTCAAGGGCCTGATGCAGGCCATCACTGTATCGCCTTCCCGGCATGGTCCTGCCTGTAAATTCGTCGACAATGACCACCTCATCATTCTGAACAAGATATTCCACATCCCTGTTGAACAATTTATGGGCCCTTAAGGCCTGGTTAACATGATGCAGCCATTCAATGTTTTTAGGATCGTACAGGTTATCCACCTTGAGCAACTTCTCAGCAAGCGCTACCCCTTCGTCTGTCATGGACAGGGATTTTGCCTTTTCATCTACAGTGTAGTGGGTTTCATTTTCGAAATGCGGGATGATCTTGTTCACATGGTAATAGAGTTCAGTGGACACATCAGCAGGGCCGGATATGATAAGAGGTGTCCTGGCTTCATCGATAAGGATTGAATCCACCTCATCGACAATGGCAAAGTGAAAGCCGCGCTGACAAAAATCATTCAGGGAAAACTTCATATTGTCCCGCAAGTAATCAAAACCGAATTCATTGTTCGTACCATAGGTGACATCAGCATTGTATGCGGCTTTACGCGCCTCATCGTCCATGTCATGAAGGATGGCTCCGATAGTCAGGCCAAGAAATTGATAAATGCCCGACATCCATTCCAGATCCCTTCTTGCCAGATAATCATTGACTGTCACGACATGGACGCCCTTTCCAGTCAGGGAATTCAAGTATACAGGTAATGTGGCCACCAGTGTTTTTCCCTCACCGGTTTTCATCTCTGCAATCTTTCCCTCATGCAGGACAATTCCACCAACAAGCTGGACATCAAAAAGACGCAGCCCCAATACCCGTACTACGGCTTCACGCACAACAGCAAAAGCTTCCACCAATAGATCATCCAGGGTCTCACCGTTTGCCAGACGCTCTTTGAATTCCTCTGTTTTGGCAGCAAGAGCCGTATCGTCAAGTTCCTGCATCTGAGGTTCCAACTTGGAAATACGATCTACCTGTGGCTGAATTCTTTTTAATTCACGATCATTTTTACTACCGAAAACTTTGGTCAGAACTTTATTTAACATGTAATTTTAATTTCCTTATGCCTTATCTCCGGAACTGTTCCAGATCATAGCTTCTTCATTGCAATCCGGGAACTTAGGGCAATTAATACAATCACTCCACACCTTGTGGGGCAATTCTTTTTTATCTATGGGATCAAAACCTCGATGCCTGAAAAAATCAGGCTGATAGGTTAACGTAAACACCTGTTTAATTCCGAGAGATTCTACCTCTAAGAGGCAGGACTCAACAAGCTGACGGCCAACACCTTTACCCTGGGCTGATTCCTTCACGGCAAGGGAGCGAATCTCTGCTAAATTTTCCCAGCAGATATGCAGGGCACAGACACCGACAATTTCCTCACCGGCGTCACCTTCTTCTACAAACACCTGGAAATCACGTAACTGATCATAGAGGGAGCTTAATGAGCGACCAAGAAGCAACCCCTTATCAGCGAAATGATCAAGCAACTCATACATTGCCTTCACATCTCTCATCTGCGCATTTCTTATCATGATCCGATATTGGCTAATTTGTGCGATTTTTAATATCTGACTCAGGCAATAAGGTAATGTATGACCTGGCATTCTCATCACTTTCAAGAACAGCAGCCATTTCATTTGCCTCTGTCAATTTTTCAAATGTTCCAACAAAAACCCTGTACATATCAGAGTCTTCCTCAGGGGACAAAAAAAAGGCCTCATGACCTCTCGCCTGCCAACCCAACACAGACCGATGTGCCTTTTTCTTGTCATGAAAAGAAGCAACTTGTAACGAAAAAAGTGAATCTTCTTCCGGATGATCCTGGGACCATTCCTTTTCCTGCCGCCCTGGCTTCCTTTTATTACTGACTTCTTTTTGTTGACTGTCCAGGCCGGCAGAATCTCCTCCTTGCTTGTTGCCATACTGCCATATATCCGATGCCATTTGCAGTATCGCCTGCGGTTTATTTTCTTCTGAAGAAGGAAGAAGTACTGTCTGTCCTGCCCAGATTCCCAGGAGAAACATCCACAAGAAAACGCAAAAACAGACGACCCCGAGGCTCAGCATGCCGCCCATCCCTAGCTCAAACCGTATGAGAAAACGCTTTTTCTTTCTCTTTTTTGCAGCCATTTCAGTTAGAGTTTATTGAGTTGTAAGTTATTGAGTTTTTGAGTTCTTCGGCTGGCACTATCTAAAAACTTCCGATGACTGACCTTATACTATATC
>JAUWDC010000219.1 GCA_030608985.1 Desulfobia sp.
TTTCTGAATTTGTCGGGAAGATGGATTTGCGTTACAAAGATTCCTGGCCCCCTGTTGTTATGGTATGTGATTTTATAGCGGGTATGACAGATGATTATTTTCTGAACCAGGCTCGAGAATTCGGTTGCGATATTCCTGTGAAGTCATGAGTTCGAAAGCTCTTAGTTGTTCACTTCGTAATCCGCTATATTCCAGAAGGCTTTGATAATTGGGTTCAGCATATTTCTTTGTGAGGTACAGATACCCACTGTAAAGGGAATGAGCGACGGCTTCACTTTTAAAGTTGTTACCTGGGTCTGCATCGGACTTTTTTGAAGCACTAGTTCCGGGACAACTCCTATGCCGCATCCAAGGCTGACCATAGCAAGTATTGCCTCGTTTCCAGCAACTTGGGCGTATATGTTCGGCTGGATCCCTCGTTTCCGAAACCAGCTGTCGAGCCGGCGGCGACCTAATCCTTTCTCTGCCATAATCATCGGAGTTGTCTCCCAGTCAATGGTAGTATTTCTATAATTGACAGCTTCAAGATAATTGGCAGGGGCAATAAAGATCAGGGGAGTTTCCAATACTTTGATAAATTTCAGCTGATGAGGAAGTCTGTCAGGTAGGGCAGCAATAGTCACATCTGCCTCGCCATTCTGGAGTTTGGGAAGAGCATTTGCTGCATCACCAGTCTGCAGGTTAATATGTACTCCGGGATACTGCTTTCTGAATCTTTTAATTAATTTGGGAAGAATGCCATAGACTGCTGTTACAGAACAGTATAATGAAATATCTCCTTTCAGGAATTTTTCATTTGTTGTCAGATCATTTTTCAAGGTCTGCCAGTTTTTTATTGTTTCTTCAGCATAGTATTTGAAACGTTTCCCGGCCGGAGACAAAGAAACGGATCTGTTGTCTCTGAAAAAGAGCTTTTCCCCCACATCAGACTCCAGACGCTGGATAGTACGAGTGAGGGCGGATGGGGTCATGTTGCAGGCTTGGCTTGTGCGACCGAAATGTAAAGTGGCGGCGAGGTGTTTGAATACAAGAAGTTTCTGTATATCCATTTGCTTATGTGAAAGTTTTAAGTCCCAAGTTTTAAGTTTAAAGTTGATGGATGTGATAAAAAAAATCAGTGTAATTTGATGAATAAGGGTAATCAGAATACAGGTGCAAAAAAGCTATATTGCATTTTGTGCAACATAGCATACCAAACAAATCACTTTACGCAACAAGAAAAGGTGGTATTCTTTGTGAAACTTGTCTAAGGCATTATAACATTGTACATTTTTGACGTTTTACATGAAATTAAGTTGCGTTGTCTGCCGTAACCTTATATTCACTATGGATTACGCAGTATCATCACTTTTTCAATAAAATAAATACATTATATGGAGAAAAACATGGCCGAGAATTATTTTAACACGTTACCTTTACGTATTCAGCTTGAGGAGCTTGGACAGTGCCGCTTTATGGAATCCTCTGAATTTAATGGGGTTGAGGCGCTGAAGGGTAAAAAGATAGTCATCGTCGGGTGCGGTGCCCAAGGATTTCATCAGGGTCTTAATCTGCGTGACAGTGGTTTGGATGTCTCCTATACCCTAAGGGAAGCAGCTATATCTGAAAAGCGTCAATCATGGAAAAACGCCACCGAGAACGGATTCCATGTTGGTACATATGAGGAGCTTATCCCTTCTGCCGACCTTGTCATTAACCTTACCCCAGATAAACAGCATACAGGTGTTGTAAATGCAGTGATGCCTTTGATGAAAGAAGGAGCGTGTCTGTCTTATTCTCATGGCTTTAATATAGTTGAAGAGGGGATGCAGATCCGTAAAGATCTGACAGTTGTCATGGTTGCTCCGAAATCTCCTGGTACCGAGGTGAGGGAAGAATACAAGCGTGGTTTTGGTGTGCCGACATTGATTGCTGTTCACCGTGAGAATGATCCCAAGGGTGAAGGATGGGATATTGCCAAGGCTTACGCCTGTGGAACCGGAGCTGATCGAGCCGGTGTTCTCCAGTCTTCCTTTATCGCCGAAGTAAAATCAGATCTAATGGGCGAGCAGACCATTCTCTGTGGAATGCTGCAGGTTGGTTCATTCCTCTGTTATGATAAAATGATTGAGAAAGGTGTTGATTCCGGCTATGCCTCAAAGCTCATTCAGATTGGCTGGGAAACCATTACCGAAGCATTGAAACATGGCGGTATCACTAATATGATGGATCGTCTTTCTAACCCTGCCAAACTCAAAGCTGTAGAGTTGGCAGACGAATTAAAAGTAATCCTGACTCCTCTTTTCGAAACACATATGGACAATATCATGTCAGCTCAGTTTTCCAGCACCATGATGGAAGACTGGGCAAATGATGATGTCAATCTATTAAAATGGCGTGAAGAAACAGGAGAAACAGCATTTGAAAAATCAGTAAATACCGATGCGGATATTGCTGAGCAGGAATACTTCGATAACGGTATTCTCATGGTCGCCATGGTTCTTGCCGGAGTTGAGCTGGCTTTTGATACAATGGTTGCTGCCGGTATCAAGGAGGAGTCAGCATATTATGAGTCTCTCCATGAAGTGCCTTTGATTGCCAACACCATTGCCCGCAAAAAGCTGTATGAGATGAATGTTGTCATATCAGATACAGCTGAATATGGCTGCTATTTGTTTACACAATCGGCACTTCCACTTCTTGCTGATTTCATGAAAAAAATTGACAGTAATGTCATCGGCAAAGGGCTTAATGTGAAAGATAATGGGGTTGACAATGTTGCCCTGATTAAAGCCAATGAAGCAATCCGTTATACCGGTGTGGAGTTAATCGGAGAGGAGCTTCGTTCTTATATGAGTGCAATGAAACCTATCATTTAAAGTTTGATGATATTCATGTTATGTAAGGGAGTCCTTTTTGGGGCTCCCTTTTTTGTTGTCCTATTATGAATCTGTTTCCTCCATATATTGAGAGTGGATTAATCTGGGTATTGTGGTGCTTTCTGCACAGCCTGCTTATCAGCCGGAGCTGGACAGGCTGGCTCCAACGCATTCTTGGAAACACATTTGCCTTGTACCGCCTGTTTTACTCTTTATTCAGTCTGGTGACGCTGGCAGCGGTTGTCTTCTATCAATTTTCACTGGAACAGGTTGTTTTTTTCTCCTGGAGAGGCATGTGGCTGTTTCCGCAGATACTGCTGTATCTGTATGGACTATTCATGTTTTATGTGGGGTGGAAACGCTATGATCTTCCATTTTTTCTCGGGACAAAGCAGGCGAAATTTTTCTTTTCAGGAAAACCATTACCGCCGATGGTTTTTCAGCAGAATATTCGAGGAGGGGTTCGTCATCCTTGGTATTCCGGTGGAATTGCTCTTGTATTGGCCTTTGGAAGTATAACCGATGTCACTCTCGGCAGTAAGATTGTGCTCATCTGTTATTTTGTGATAGGATCATTTCTGGAAGAAAGAAAGCTTCGAATAGAACTCGGTGAACCATATAAACAATATTGTCGAAAGGTGCCCATGCTTTTCCCGTGGAAAGTAATGTTGTTTTAGACATATGAAGAACCCATCTCAAGATACTGGAAAGATAGCCAGGTCTGCTGGCACTGTCAGCATTGCAGTCATGTGCAGCAGGGTGTTGGGGCTTGTCCGTGAGCAGGCCTTTGCCGCCCTGTTTGGGGCAGGGTACGCATATGATTCCTTTGTTGTTGCTTTCCGTATCCCAAATCTCCTTCG
>JAUWDC010000153.1 GCA_030608985.1 Desulfobia sp.
AATGAAAGATGCTGCCAGGAGGCATTTTGGCCTTCTTTTGCAGGATACCAGAGAAAGTAACAGAGAAGCGTTAGAGGCGCTCCAGCAAAATGGTGCTATTCTGGTGAAGGTCGACCCTGGGACAGATGAAAAGCTGCGCGCTGTTCGGAATAAAACCATACAAAATATAAGGGGAAAGGCCTTTTCAGAAGAAATTCTGGAGGCAACTTTAAAAATATTGGATGGCACGTAATGATCAAAATCATTGAGACGCTGGAAGACGGGTTTCTCTGTGTTCTGCTCATCGCCATGGTGGCTCTTGCCTGTTTACAAATAGTGCTCAGGCAGGTTTTTTCAGGGGGATTTCTTTGGGCTGAGCCCCTGCTTCGCTATCTGGTTTTATGGGCAGGGCTTATTGGTGCGGTGGTGGCAACCAGGAAAGGGAAACATATCGCCATAGATGTTGCCTCGTATCTGGTGCCGGAGAAAATAAAATACTGGTTGCAGCTGACAATTGATGTCTTTTCGGTCGCAGTGGCAGCCGCACTTTCCTGGGCGGCAATTAATTTTGTTCGCAATGAAGCTTCGCTTGGGGGACAGGAATTACTGACAATTCCCTCCTGGTGCTGGACCATGATTTTTCCCGTAGCTTTTTCTTTGATATTCCTGCATTTTGTCGCGGCATTGGTACAGGACATTATGAAGTTGGCCGATAGCCCTCACCGTCACAGTAGCTCCGGGGACTGAGTTCATGGGCGTTGTTCAGTTGTTCACCTTGATACTGGCGTTATTGGGGTGTCCTTTGTTCGTTGTTATTTCGGCCCTGGCGCTCCTTTCTTTTTTCAGTGTTGGTATTGACATCTCAGTGGTCATTATTGAAATGTCGCGTTTAGCCGATACTCCTCTTCTGCTCTCACTTCCCCTCTTTATTTTTGCCGGAACCATGCTTTCTGAAAGTGGGACTCCACAGCGAATACTTCGCCTGAGTGATGTACTGCTTGGCTGGATGCCCGGTGGGCTGGCTGTTGTCTCTTTGGGAGTATGCGCTGTATTTACTGCATTTACCGGAGCGTCAGGGGTGACGATTTTTGCTCTGGGGGGGTTGCTTTTTCCTGCCCTCATTAAAGATGGTTATTCAGAAAATTTTTCTTTAGGTCTTATAACATCGTCAGGGAGCCTCGGTCTGCTGTTTGCCCCGAGTCTTCCCCTCATCCTTTATGGTGTAATTTCCGGGGCCAGGATAGACCAGCTTTTTCTTGCCGGGATTTTGCCTGGCATCCTTATGATGGTTCTGCTGGTCGTATACTGCATGAAGAAGAGTCCAGCTGAAAAACGCAGAAAGAAGAAGCCTGGGCGGCAGGATATTTATACGGCTTTGAAAATGTCAGCGTGGGAGCTTCCCCTGCCATTTATCGTCCTTGGCGGAATTTATGGAGGTTTTTTTGTGGTTGGGGAGGCTGCTGCTGTCACGGCCTTTTACATACTGATAGTAGAAACCTGTATCTATCGAGATATTTCCTTTCAGCAATTGCCGAAGATAATGGTTCAGAGCATGATGCTTTTTGGCGGTATCATCATTGTGCTGGCAGCGTCCATGGCCTCTACCAATTTTCTGGTTGATCGTGAAATTCCCATGAAAATTTTTGATTTCATGCGAAATTATATTTCCGACAAATATACCTTTCTGCTGCTGCTCAATCTTTTTTTGCTGGTGGTAGGCTCCATGCTCGACATCTTTTCAGCGCTTGTTCTGGTCGTGCCGCTTATTGTTCCTATTGCCAAAGCCTACGATGTAAACCTGATTCATCTTGGTATCATTTTTCTGACCAATCTTCAGATAGGATACTGTACGCCACCGGTAGGATTAAATCTTTTTCTGGCCAGTTACCGTTTTGAACGACCCGTGGTTCAATTGTATAGGGCAACGCTGCCTTTCCTGGCACTGCTCTTTGTAACTCTTATCATCATTACCTATTTTCCTCTCCTCAGCCTTTATCTTGTTCAACTCTGGGGGTAAGCACTCGTCATGATGGGAAATTGTAACTATTGAGCGACATTCCGGTAAAATTGCTAAAACCACTGGGCTGTAACTGTTCAGATGTGCTCCAGATTCACGCAAGCAGGCCGCCGAATCTATAGTTTTCTATGTGAGGCGGGCTGATCGCGTGAATCTGGGGTGCAGCTGAACAGTTACAGGAAATCCTCCCATTCTTTTTCCTGGGCCAGGGCAACCTCCCTGTTACAGATTTTTCCGTTATAAACGTTTATCCCTCGTTTCAGGGCAGTATGTTCGGCAGCCGTCTGCTTAATGCCTTTCTCTGCAATTTCGAGGGCATAGGGCAGAGTGGCGTTTGTAAGGGCAAAGGTAGATGTTCTTGGCACGGCACCCGGCATGTTCGCTACACAATAGTGAATGACACCATCTACTGTAAAGACGGGTGATGTATGGCTTGTCGGGCGGGATGTTTCTACGCAGCCCCCCTGGTCAATTGACACATCAACAATGATAGATCCCTTTTTCATCAAAGCAAGCATCTCGCGGCTGACCAGCTTGGGGGCACTGGCACCGGGAACCAGGACGGCGCCAATCAATAAATCACACACTCGAAGCTCTTCTTCTATATTATGCTGGTTAGATACCAAGGTGTTAATCCGGCCACTAAACAGGTCATCCAGATCTGCCAACCGGGGCAAATTTCTGCCAAGAACCGTGACCGTGGCTCCAAGGGCCGTTGCTACTCGGGCGGCATTGCTGCCGACAGTACCACTGCCAAGAATAGTGACATGGCCGTGCTCCACGCCCGGAACTCCACCAAGAAGAATACCGCGGCCTCCCTCTTCTTTTTCAAGAAAATGCGCCCCGACCTGAACAGCCATCCTTCCTGCCACTTCGCTCATTGGTGCAAGCAGGGGAAGGTAGCCGCTGTCAAGTTGTACTGTTTCATAACCAATAGCGCTTACTTTTTTTCTCAAAAGGACATCGGTAAGATCTGGAAGAGGTGCAAGGTGAAGATATGTATAGAGGATGAGGCCTTCCTGGAGATAGTCATATTCTTGCGGCAAAGGTTCTTTCACTTTCATAATCATATCTGCAGCGCTGTAAAGATGTGAGGCCTCAGCTACAATTTCAGCTCCGGCCTGGCGATACTCATCATCAGAAATATTGCTTCCAAGCCCAGCATTCTTCTCAATTATTACCCTGTGGCCTGTCATTGCAAGGCTTTTCACCCCTGCAGGGACAATCCCAACTCGAAATTCTTTGTCTTTAATTTCTTTGGGCACTCCAATAATCATGCTATGCTCCTTTCAATGGTTGCAGCGGCCTTCTGTGGTAAAAATAAATTAATGATGTTTTGAGCTGAGCAAACGCAGCTTGACGCTTGTCTAAAGGCCATCTATAATCTAGTAATAAACCAAATTGGTACACCCATTATATAATAGTATTCTCACAAGATACACTCTGGTCAAATAATTTTTCTGTATGAAAGGAAATAGATGATTAGCCAATGCCCCCAATGTAAAAATAAATTGCAGTTCACTAGTGGACAGCACGAAAAAATTCAAGAGGCATTAGATAAACTGCAGCCGGGACAAGTAATTAAAATGGAGTGCCCCCATTGTAAGAGTCCCATAGAATTGAAGAGAGAGACAGCGCCGGAAACGAAAGACGCTTTTGATCTTTTTCCTGATCTGATACCTACTGATTCTGTTGAGGAAGAGACATCCCAGGAGCAGCCCCCCACTGATAACGAGATCACGGAACAACACTCACAGCCGGCAGGAATGATACCTCCCCCTCCTGTACCGCCCGATATCAGCTGGTTGAAAACAGGAGTGCTTGATGAAAAAAAGGTCCAGAGCCCTGATGATGCCACCGTCCTGATCTTAATGCCGGACGGGGAAGAGAAGAAGGCTATTGCAGACGCATTTAAAAGGCTTGATTACCGGATTGAATATGCGGACACATTGGCAGAAACAATGGAGAAAATGATGTCTGCCACATTTGCAGGGATGGTGCTGCATACAGGCTTTGAGAGTGTTCCTCTGGGGGAATCACGAATCCATAACCACATGAAGTGGCTCCCTATGCCCAAGAGGAGAAATATCTATTATGTGCTCATAGGGCCGGATCTGCAGACTCTGTATGACCTTGAGGCCCTCACCTTGAGCGCCAATCTGGTGATCAATGAAAAAGATATGGGTGACATTAATAAGATCCTGAGAAAAGGCATGCAAGATTATAGAAACTTATTCAACCCTTTTCTCGAGGCCATATCAGACTGAATAGAAACACCCTGAAACAAGGTGATTGTCTACCAAGAAGAGCACGAAGTTTTTTAGAAAGAATGTTTAATTTTTTTTCGTGTTTTTCGTGTTTTTAGTGGTCAAAAAATATTTTTGTTACTTAGAAGGTGGAGTGCTGCTGAACAGTTTACGCTAAGAGAAGAGTGAAATTCCAGCAGGAAGGTCATCAAAGATTTTCAGTTTTTTCAGATCCCATTTCCCGGAATCTTCATAACTGGTGACCTTGTCGCCAATCTTGAATAGATCTCTATCGTATAAAGTAACGGAAGCCTGTTTCTTGTCATCGTAGAAAACACGGACAATGGGTTGCAGGACATTGTCTGTGGAGCCGACCACCACTCCAATAA
>JAUWDC010000273.1 GCA_030608985.1 Desulfobia sp.
TATTTCTGAAGAAAGGGCGGAAATCTCCCTGGCCATCTCCGGGGAAATGATGAGCTCAATGGGCACCCGGCGTTTACTGAGACGTTCCAGTTTCTTTATCTGGGCTTTTTTCAGACCGCCGGTATTGCCGGTAATATTGCTGATCTTGCTACTCCTGAATGGATATTGATGAACCCATAAAAGTTTTTCTCACCACAGAGGGCACAGAGACCACAGAGAAGTATTTTTATTGCAAGCAGTTACCTCTGTGATCTCCGTGTACTCTGTGGTTAATTTATAGTTTTTACGACGCCATTACTTTTTCTTTCTTAAAATACGTTTATCCCCGACCCTCAACGTCAATTTTATCTTGTCGAAGTATTCAAGAAGAGGAATGGAAAATTTTCTGGTCAATCCTGTAAGTTCTTTAAAACGTGGCGCGTCAATTTCACCTTCTTTGTCAAGGTATTCAGTTATATTTTTCTCAAGCTCTGTAAGGGCCGAAGTGGGGAAATAGAGGTCACCGGTTACCTTGGTGATTACATTTTCCTTTACTAAAACACTTAACACATCAAGGACAAGTTGCTTTGGAGCATCACTGAATTGACTGAGAACTTTTTTAATTGTCGGTGTGGTTAAACCGGCTTCAACGAATAATTGTTCCATATCCCGGCGTAATTCTTTCTCATCTGCTTTCAGCGATACCTGGTGCTCTGCCAGTCGAACGACACCTTCTTCCTGGGCTACCTTACCCTTCCTGGTCAAATCATTCAGGCATACCTGGAACAGTTTAGCACCCAGTCCGGGATTTACAAGGTTTCGCAATTCTTCTTTGGCCATACCAAGTTTCAGGGGACTTTTCTTATGGTATGTGGCAAGAGCTTTGCAAATACCTTCTTTTATTTGATCATAAATAGTAACAGAGACCAGCAACTGTTTATCTGAATCGACAACAACGATCTTTCTTGAAGAAATAGGTCCATTCACTATTTTTTTAAACCTGTTTCCGAATATTCCGATCCTGACGGCAAGATCGGCCTCTGTAATGCCGGATATATTGCTCTCCAGCGCATGAAATTGCACCATTTCTTCGAGGGAGCCATTTCTATAGACTTTAAATGCCTCCTTGTTCTGTTCACGGAATCTTTTTCGTTTTATAGCGCAGCCATTAAATATCTTGCCGCCGCCAATAGTGGCGACAGGAGAATAGCTGCGAATAACATAGTAATCACCAGCCCAGACACTGACTGGTTCTTCCAGCAAAATCTGAACATTTGTCTCACGACCTGGGGCGAGTTCTTCATCGTCAAGTAGAACAACTCTCCCCATTATTTCCGCTGTCCCCAGGTGAACTCGGACGCGTGTCCTGTTTTTCAGTGGTTTTTCGTTTGTGGAAAGATAAAGAAAACCGGCATCCAGAAGATAAGATGGTCTAAGACATCCGGGAGTAGCAAGGACATCACCACGGTTTATCATTTCCCTCTCAAGCCCCTGGATGTTAATAGCCGTTCGATTCCCAGCTTCAACCATATCCACACTTTTTCCATGGACTTGAATACCGCGAACCTTTCCCTGTTTTAACCCTGGATAAATCAGGATATCATCACCAATACCAATACGACCGGATATGGAAGTGCCTGTAATAACAGACCCAAATCCTTTCATATTAAAAATACGATCGATGGAAAGACGAAAGGGGCCATATGCTTCAGCAAATTCCCAGTCTGCAACCATTTCATCCAGAAGGGATCGGACATTATTAATTCCCTCCCCAGTTGTGGAGGAAACCGTTACCATTGGCGCCCCGTCCAGAAAACTACCTGTAAAATATTCTCGAACCTCTTCCTGGACGAGTTCAAGCCAATCAGGTTCCACCATGTCCGATTTCGTTATCACGATAAAACCATTCACTATGCCCAGTAGATGGCAGATTTCAAAATGCTCTTGAGTCTGAGGCATAATGCCTTCATCTGCAGCAATA
Organism: Desulfobia sp.; assembly: GCA_030608985.1. Lineage (GTDB taxonomy): Bacteria > Desulfobacterota > Desulfobulbia > Desulfobulbales > SURF-16 > Desulfobia. Next base: position 1,961 of record JAUWDC010000273.1, read on the forward strand.
ACAAATGCAACCAAATCTATTCCAGCGGCACCAGCCACCATATTCTTAACAAAACGTTCATGCCCCGGAACATCGACAATACCTAACCGATGGCCGCAAGGAAGGTCCAGATAGGCAAAACCAAGCTCTATGGTAATACCTCGTTCCTTTTCTTCTTTGAGACGATCAGTGTCGATACCGGTCAGGGCCCGGACCAAGCTGGTTTTACCATGGTCTACATGGCCTGCTGTTCCAAGAACAATCTCCCGCATGGTTACCAGTCTCCGTTAAGGAAAGGGTTGGTTTTTTTTTCTTTTCCAATAGTAGACTGAGAACCACCATAACCATGACCTGGCCAGACAATCGTATCAGGCGGTAATGTCAGCAAACGCTCTTTAATTGAACGCATGAAGAGCGCCATATCTCCTCCGGGGAAATCGGTCCGGCCAACAGCTCCAACAAACAATGTGTCGCCTGCAAAAAGATGGGGTTTTGAATAGAGGCACATTCCTCCAGGGGTATGGCCTGGAGTATGTATAATTTCAAAAGAGAGATTCCCAACCTCCAGGACATCTCCATCCTTCACAGCCTTATCTGGTGGAGGTGAAGCGGGAAGACCGAGCATGGAGAAATAATCCTTCATGTCTGGACGGGCAAAAAAAGTAATGTCCTCTTCATGCATGACAATTGGGGCTCCAGTCTCTTCTTTAAGTCTGGCGTTACCACAGACGTGATCAGGGTGGCCATGGGTGTTCACAATATACTTAACAGAGATCTTCTCCCTCTTGATCATATCGATCACTTTATCGTCATCTCCTCCCGGATCAATGACTATCCCTTGTCCTGTATCTTCACATCCGACGATATAACAACAGACAGCCATAGTCCCAACTGTCATCTGTTTAATAAGCATATTTCTTTCCTATGTTAAACTTACTGTGTTTATTGAGTTGTTGCGTTATTGAGTTATTGAGTTATTGGGTTATTTACCCCTGGCTCCCAAGCTCCTGCTTGGGAGTATTGAAATTATGCCCATACGCTCCTAAGCAGGAGTAGGGGAACGAGGTGTTGAGGTAAATCTTAAAACTTAAAACTTTGTCCAACTTAAAACTTTCATTTAAACTAACACGCACACTTTTCGGGATTACAGGTCGACCCGCAGGCACAATCGCTATCCATATTGCCCAGAGTTACTTTTGCCGTACTTAAATATTTCTCAACATTTTCAATCACAGTAGAAAATGCTTTTACGGCAGGACTGTCCTCAT
>JAUWDC010000140.1 GCA_030608985.1 Desulfobia sp.
TCCCTGGGGAGAAGAACGCTCGGGGTCAACATGGGCGCCAATATTTTATGGCGGCACGACCAGCTTCTCATTGCCGAGGCACCGGCAATGAGAACGGCTTTAGAAGGAAAAACTCTTGCTGAAACGCGGCTACGTAAACAAACAGGAGTAACGGTTGTCGGGGTGTGGGAAAGGGGTAATTTTGAAAGCGCACACCCGCACACAATGATTACCTCCTCCACAGTACTGGTACTGGCCGGCTCCGCTGAACAGCTTGAGAAATTCGATACACATTTTTCTATCAGCTGCGAAAGTTTCTCCAGCGACTCACAAGCCCTGATTCTCGGTGGAGGAAGAGTAGGGAATGCCGCGGCAGAGGCACTTGAAAAGCAGAAAATTCCTTATAAAGTTGTTGAGAAAAGTAATGCCTTGGCAAAAAACAGAGAGAATTATATTCATGGAAATGCTGCTGACATAGACATATTACACAAAGCCGGCATTATGACTGCGAGGTCTGTCATAATCACGACACACAACGACGATATGAATATTTATCTCACTATTTATTGTCGTCAATTGCGCCCTGATATCCAGATAATCAGCAGGGCCAACAGTGAAAGAACAGTATCCAAGCTTCACAGGGCGGGCGCTGATCTGGTTATGTCATACGCCTCCATGGCCTCAAACAGTATAATTAATCTTCTCATCCCAGAGCAGATGCTCATGATAGTGGAAGGCCTCAGTATTTTTCGCGCTTCAGCACAACACTCTCTTGCCGGTAAATCACTCTCTGAAAATCAGATCAGGGAGGAGACCGGATGCAGTGTGATAGCGATCACCAGAGAGGGAAACCAGATCCTCAACCCGGACCCCTTCATCCCCCTTGAAGAGAATGACGAGTTAATCCTGATTGGTACCGCTGAAGCAGAAAAACACTTTATGGAAAAATATGTTAGCTAGCCCCGATCTGTAGGATTTCTGCTTCTGTGTCCATGGATGAAGAAGAGGTATGCATTTGATTAGCAGTCATAATCTGTCTCAAAATAAACCTGTCATTACGGGAATAACAGGAGGAATAGGCTCAGGGAAAAGCACTGTTGCCGAATTTCTTGCCAGGAGGTTCCGCCTGTGTCGTCTCAGTGCTGATGCCTATGTCCATGACCTTCTGGAACCAGGCGAGGCTGGTTGGGAGGCTATTCATAACGTATACCCTCATTGTGTGAAATCAGATCAATCTATAGATAAACCTTTGCTTCGGGAAAGTCTTTTTAATGATGAACTTCTGAGGCAAAATATAAATGATGCAATTCACCCATTGGTTCAACAGAAAATATCTGCTGAAATTGACAGAAAGTCAAAGGAGGGTGTATCTCATTTTCTTGTCGAGGTTCCGCTATTGTATGAAGCGAACTGGCAGCATATGTTTCATAATATTATCGTTGTCTATGCATCAAAGGAGAAGTGCATTGAAAGAATTATGAACAGGGATAATGTAACGGCCAATGAAGCAGAGATATCATTTGCCACACAACTACCAATGGCTGATAAGGCGGAATTGGCAGATCATGTAATCGATAACAGTGGTTGGTGGACCGATACGCTTTTTCAATTGATCCATCTGGGAAATATATTGTGGCCTGAAGAGAGTCTGTTGAAATATGATTGATGAGACGTCAATGGGTGCCGATAAGAAATAAAAATGTAACTATTCAGGTGTGGTTGCAGAATTAGCCTAAATGCCCTGCTGTAACTGCTCAGCAGTGCTCCAGATTCGTACAAGCAGGCTGGTGAATCTATAGCTAGCTATGTGAACCAGCCTGATCGTGCGAAGATGGGGTGCTGTTGAATAGTTAAATAAAAATCAAATAAACCCTTGACACCAAAGGGTGAAGCACATATAACTACTTTAGTTCCTGGCTGGCGAAACAAACTTACCGTTAGAATGGAATGTAAACAGCCCAATAAGCTTGATGCCAACAGTACCTGCCTTTTTGCAACCAGGGTACATCGTCTCAGCCATTTCATATTTAATCACATATCTAATATAGTACTATTCAATAATAGAGCTGCCTGAAACTTCCTGATTAAGATTCCAGAATATTTTTTTATAATTCAATTCCTATAGCCTTTAGCAATCTGAAATTATTTATTCCCGTATTCTTATTCAGTACTGGTTTTGTATTAGTTCCACTATGTAACCGGAGCTTTTCGGTATTCCATTGGCTGTTGTTCTGGATTGACGATGGTGGGCAAAAAAATAAAGGTAAAACAGTCTGCATTCAGCAGAATTTTTAGGATAAGGGGTAAGGAGAAAAACAACGCATGGATTTAACTGAACTCAAACTTAAGAAGATTGAAGCGCTGACAAAGTTAGCCAAGAAGCTGAAGATAGAAGGCTTCAGCTCTATGCGCAAGCAGGAGCTTATTTTTGCCATTACACAAGCCAAGACCCATGATATGGAGAAAAGTGGTGTGGTGATGGGGAAAGGGGTTTTGGAGGTTCTCCAGGATGGATTTGGTTTTCTTCGGGCCCCTGATTATAATTACCTGCCAGGGCCTGATGATATATATGTATCTCCGTCCCAGATCAGACGGCTTAGTCTTCGAACAGGCGATACTGTTGAAGGCATGGTCAGGCCGCCCAAAGACAGTGAGCGATATTTCGCTTTGCTCAAGGTCAGCAAGGTTAATTTCGAACCTCCTGAACAGGCAAAAATTAAAACTCTGTTTTCGAATCTTACTCCGCTCCACCCTAATGAACAGATTATACTTGAACAGGAACCCGATAACTATTCCATGCGTCTCATGGATATGATGTCTCCTATTGGCAAGGGGCAGCGTGGCCTGATTGTTGCTCCGCCTCGTACAGGTAAAACAGTACTGATTAAAGATATAGCCAACAGTATTACCCATAATCATAAAGAAATAATACTCATCGTCCTGTTGATCGATGAACGCCCGGAAGAGGTCACTGATATGGCCCGCAGTGTTGATGCTGAGGTCATCAGTTCCACTTTTGACGAGCCTCCGCAGCGCCATATACAGGTTGCTGAAATGGTAATAGAAAAAGCCAGGCGTCTAGTTGAACATAAAAATGATGTGGTTGTTCTCCTGGACAGCATTACTCGCCTGGCCCGGGCATATAACACTGTTATTCCAGCCAGTGGCAAGATACTCTCCGGTGGTGTCGATTCCAATGCCCTGCATCGTCCAAAGAGGTTTTTTGGTGCGGCCAGGAATATCGAAGAGGGTGGAAGTCTTACAATTATTGCCTCTGCTCTTATTGAGACAGGCAGCCGAATGGATGAAGTCATCTTTGAGGAGTTCAAAGGGACAGGTAATATGGAGATTATCCTTGACCGGAAAATGGCTGATCGCCGAATATACCCATCAATGGATATGAATCGGTCTGGGACTCGAAAAGAAGAGCTGCTCCTGGATCCTGAAGTGCTGAACAGGACCTGGATTCTGAGAAAATTATTATCATCGATGAAACCTGCTGATGCCATGGAGTTCCTGCTTGGCAGAATGAAAGGAACTCAATCCAATGAAGATTTTTTTAAAACCATGAACAGCTAGAAGGCATAATCAAAGCACATGCTTCGAGGTGATTCACTTTAATTATTCTTGCAAAAAATAGATCGATTGATATAATTCGCTGTTTCTGTACATAAAATATAAAAATAAAGATAATACAATTGGAGGATAAATAGATGAAAAAGGATATCCACCCGGAATATCATAGAATAAACGCCAAATGTGCCTGTGGAAATGAGGTTGAGGTTGGTTCCGTGAATGAGGAAATCAGTGTTGAGATTTGTTCCGCCTGCCACCCTTTCTTCACTGGAAAACAGAAACTTGTTGATACGGCTGGTCGAGTTGAGAAATTTTTGAAAAAATACGGTCGTACCCTGGACAAGTAATTTTTTTTTTGTGACTCTGAGGATATTCACGGAAACCTATTATGTTTGGTCAATTTGAAGATATAGACCAGAAACTGGAAGAACTGGAAGGGAAACTCATAGACCCTAGTGTGCTTGCAGATCAATCCCAATATGGGAAAGTAGCAAAAGAGCATGCCCGGGTGTTGAAGGTTCATAATCTGTATACCGAGTTTAATCGGGTACAGCAGGAGCTTGAGGATTCCCAGGAACTTCTCAAGGGTGAAGAGGATGATGAAATGCGCGAGTTGGTGAAAAGCGAAATTGCCGACTTGACAAAGCGTTCAGCAGAATTGGAGAATGATCTCTGGTTTATTCTGCTTCCTAAGGATCCAAATGACGAAAAAAATATTCTTCTTGAAATCAGGGCAGGAACCGGAGGCGATGAAGCAGCACTTTTCGTGAGTGACCTTTTTCGCATGTACTCCAGATTTTCCGAGATGCAGGGATGGAAAGTAGAAGTAATGAGTAGTAATCCTATTGGGATCGGTGGTTTTAAAGAGCTCATTGCTATGATTACCGGTGATCAGGTGTACAGTAAATTAAAATACGAATCCGGTGTCCATCGTGTACAGCGGGTCCCTGAAACAGAAACCCAGGGTCGTATTCACACATCAGCTGTCACGGTTGCTGTAATTCCCGAAGCGGAAGAGGTTGAGCTGAATATTGCCCCCAATGAACTGCGTTTTGACGTCTTTCGGTCATCCGGTCCTGGAGGGCAAAGTGTAAACACAACAGACTCAGCTGTTCGAATTACCCATCTTCCCACGGGCCTTATTGTAACCTGTCAGGATGAAAAGTCCCAGCACAAGAATAAGGCAAAAGCTTTGACTGTTATGCGGGCACGACTTCTTGATCAGATGCAGCGTGAACAGCATGACAAAATTTCTGAAGAGAGAAAAAGTCAGATAGGAAGTGGTGATCGCAGTGAGAGGATCAGGACTTATAATTTTCCACAAGGCAGAATGACGGACCACCGAATTAACCTGACTCT
>JAUWDC010000305.1 GCA_030608985.1 Desulfobia sp.
ATTTTCTAAGGGTTCATCAATTTTTAATCTTAAAACTTTCAGTGAAGAGGTGAAAAATGCGGAATAAAATTACTATCATTGGAGCAGGAAATGTCGGAGCCACAGCAGCACACTTGGCTGCCATCAGGGGGTTGGGAGATATCGTTCTTCTTGATGTTGTTGAGGGTGTTCCCCAGGGCAAGGCACTTGATCTCCTCCAGTCAGGGCCTGTAGAAGGATTCTCAGGCCGGGTGACAGGATCAAACGATTATGCTGACTCTGCCAACTCCGATGTGGTAATCATAACAGCGGGACTTGCCCGTAAACCTGGAATGTCGCGGGATGATCTCATGACCAAGAATGTGGCCATTGTGAAATCATGCGCAGAGCAGGCCGCAAAGCATTCACCTGATGCTGTTTTGATTGTCGTCACCAATCCAATTGATGCCATGGTATATACTGCATACAAGGTCTCCGGCTTTCCCAAAAACAGGGTTGTTGGTATGGCAGGAGTGCTTGATTCCGCCCGTTACCGCACGTTTCTGGCGGAAGCCATTGGTGTGGCACCCAGGGATGTAAATGCCATGGTAATGGGAATCCATGGCGATAATATGATGCCGCTGGTGAGACTTGCCAATGTTTCAGGTATCCCGGTGACGGATCTGCTATCCGACGAAGAGTTGAGCGCAATAGTACACCGGACACAGCATGGTGGTGGAGAAATTGTCGCCCATCTTAAAACCGGTTCCGCTTTTTACACCCCGGGACTGGCTGCCGTTGAAATGGCAGAGGCCATCTTGACAGACAGTAAGCGGGTCCTTCCCTGTGCTGCCTTTGTTGATGGTGAATTTGGTTTCTCCGGATGTTTCCTGGGGGTTCCTGTTGTGCTGGGCAGTAACGGGATTGAACGAATTATTGAGTTTGAGCTCACTGAAGAGGAGCGGGCATCGCTGAAAGAATCAGAAACAGCAGTTCACAAGCAGATGGAGGAAACAGGACTGTAAAGAGTATGAAGGATGATTTGGTTGCGTCATGCCTGCAGCGGTTGACGCGCACAAAAATAGAGCCTTTTGATCTCATTCCAAGGCGGAATCTGGTTGAAAAACTCATCGAGTTGGTACTCATGGGCCCTCCTGAGGGCCCATCCCATATCACGGCAGTACTAGAAGAGCTGGGCTCTGCCATTTGCGGTGAAGATACTGCCGAGGTGAAAATTGTCGTCTTTGGCGGAGGAAGCGGTCTTTCCAACGTCGTTGGTGGTGACAGCCGGCATCAGAATTGGCCGTCTGATCCTTTTCAGGGCTTAAAAGAGGTTTTCCCGCAGATAACCTCCATTGTCTGCGTTACCGATGACGGTGGTTCAACCGGTGAATTAATGAAGGATCTCCCCCTGATCGCCCTGGGAGATCTTCGTCACGTCCTTTTGTCTTCTCTCCAGAAGCGGCAGCTCAAAAAGATTTATAAGTTAGACAGTATAGGATGCCGTCATACAGCAACGGTTCTTCATTCCCTTTTTAATTATCGTTTTCAGGAAAAACCATCGTCGCAGGTTGATTTGCTTGATCAGGCCAATGTCACCCTAGGCGATTTGCCTGATGCAATGGCTGAAGGGCTGAATGAGTTGATTTCCTCGTTGTTTTCTGACAAACGGCTTCTCCCTCTGCTCGACAGGCCGCATTGTCTGGGGAATCTCCTTTTAGTTGCAGCAATCTATCGACATGTTGATGACGACAAAGAGGCTGAAGCCATACATATTGTCAGCGGGATGACATGGCTTTCCGGTTTGCTCGGTGCTCGTCCGGGTTCTGTTCTTCCCTGCTCGACAACTCCGGCTCACCTGAAGATGCTTTACAGCAACGGAGTGGTGGTAAGCGGTGAGAGTAAAAGCGGGACATCTCATCGTCGCTGTGCAGTGGATCGTGTTGTCGTTGAATGTGTTGATGAGCCCCATGTCCCTGGGGAAGTATTTCAGGTGATACAGGAGGCGGATATTATTGTTTTTGCCCCCGGAAGTCTCTACACCAGTATCATCCCAATTCTTCAGGTCCCTGGAATTGCCGACACAATACGAGCCAACAGTACGGCGTTAAAAATCCTGGTGGCAAATCTCTGGGCTCAGAAAGGTGAAACCGATATATCCCGGGAAGACCCGGGCCGGAGATTTTATGTTTCCGAGTTGATCTCCTCGTATCATCGAAATATTCCCGGTGGGGTGGAAAATCTTTTTGAGCAGGTTCTTCTCCTCGGGCTCCAGGATATTCCCGGCAGTATCCTTCAGAGCTATGCCGTGGAAGATAAAGTTCCCATTTATCTTGACCGCGGTAATGTGTGGAAGGAAGGGTTTGCCCCCATAGAGGCCCGGATATTTTCGGAAACAGCCTTGAAAGACAGGCGGGTACAGCATGATCCCGCTTCATTGGCCAGGGCTGTGAAGACAATCTGGGCTGTTAGAAATCATATTACCCGTGAAGTCAAATCCTCTCTTTCTCCGGCCACTCATACCTGTCACACAATTCGCAGGAACCATCACACCCCTTGTCAGCGGCGTCAGGTTTTTTACGATGAACTGAACAGGATGAAGATTGATACGGAACTGCGTGACAGGGTGCTGGATATTTGCTGGAATCACGGGGATATTTTGTATGAACATTTTAATCTGGTAAACGGTATAGAAATTATCAAGCGGGATGCATGGCAGCGGAGCCGGGAATGGGATAATGTCTTTTCCTATTACGATCCTGCTGATGGTTTGATTAAAATTTGCGAGGATGTTGTTGCAGACCGGAAGAAGTTTGAACTTGCTATTCTGATTGGACTTGGCCAGTCTCTTTTCGGAAATTATGCGGCGCAGAAAGAGATGCTGCCGGTGGAACGTGATGGTCTTCAGCTTGGGCGTATCTTCCAGATTACATTGGAG
>JAUWDC010000057.1 GCA_030608985.1 Desulfobia sp.
GATTTCGGATTTTGGATCGGAGTCTCACTACGCTTGCTTACCTGCGGCAAAAAATCCAAAATTAACACTCTGAAATCATAAATCATAAATCATAAATCCAAAATCGAATGAAAGTCCCTTTACTTGATTTAAAAGCGCAGCTTGATCCTATACGTGATGAAATTCAGGCGGCGATTAATACAACTATTGATTCTATTTGCTATATTCTCGGACCCGAAGTTGAAAAATTGGAGAAAGATGTGGCTGAATACTCCGGAGCACTGGCCGGTGTTGGAGTCTCCAGCGGTACAGACGCACTCCTCGCCGCTTTAATGGCCATGGGCGTGAAACAGGGAGACCTGGTTGTTACCACTCCATATACTTTTTTCGCCACCATGGGCAGTATTCTTCGTCTGGGTGCAGAACCGGTGTTCGTTGATATTGACCCTGTAACATACAATATTGATCCTCAACAGGTTGCAGCCCTCCTGGACGATCCAGCCATTGCCGCTAAGGTGAAGGTCGTGTTGCCGGTTCATCTTTTTGGTCAGTGCGCTGATATGACCCCACTGGTTGAACTTGCTCATAAACATGGTTTTTCCATACTGGAAGATGCTGCCCAGGCCATAGGATCTGTTTATCCTGTTCAGAAAAATGCGGAAACAGTATGGAAAGCTGCCGGCAGCATAGGCGATGCCGGCTGTTTTTCTTTTTTCCCCAGTAAGAATTTAGGCTGTATGGGTGATGGTGGAATGATTATTACCAATAACCTGGATTTGGCTGAAAAATTACGTATTCTTCGTGTCCATGGCGGAGCTCCTAAATATCATCATGCTGTTATTGGCGGGAATTTCCGGCTTGACGCAATGCAGGCCGCGGTACTCAATGTAAAACTCAAATATCTTCCCGAATGGCATGTCGGTCGAAGGAGAAACGCTCAGCGTTATAAACAGATGTTTAACCAGGCGTCTCTTGTCGATGGTGGTTATGTCAGCCTGCCTGCAGCTATTTATGAAGACCAGGCTGCACAGAGATCTGGAATAGATTATCATATCTATAATCAGTATGTAATCAGGGCGGAAAAAAGGGATGCTCTTAAAGAATATCTCTTGTCTGAAGGTATAGGTGTGGAGATATATTATCCCATACCTCTGCATCATCAGAACTGCGTTACAGATCTGTCACTGAGTACAATGTCTTACCCTGAAACTGAGAAAGCTGCTAAAGAGACATTGGCGCTGCCTATCTACTCTGAACTTACAGAAGATATGCAGCAATATGTTGTAGATCGAATAGCAGCATTTTACAAGTGATCTAAAGTGCCTGAAGTGATCTGAAGTGCCTAAAGTCAAGGTGCTATCTGATTAGAAAATTCCTTAAATTTAGTCACGTTAGGCATTTATACCCCCTTGCGGGGTGCTTTTAACTTTAAGATACTTTTCCGGTTTATCCCCTAATTGTCCATGAATAGATCAGGGTCTATCTTCTTTTTAATGATCAGTTTTTTCCTGCTGTCGACTTCGATAGTGCAGGCCGGCAATTCCTCTGGAGTGTTTTATGGTCCGATAGTGCCGGCAGAGGATATTACTGCCATAACTGAAAACCAGCCGAAGTGGATGGTTCTCTGGGAGTTGGGGCGAAAACTAGTAAGAGAAGGAGAGCTTCAGGATGCAGTTAAAGTATATGCACTCCTTCTTTTCCGCGAAAAAAATATTGATGAAGCCCGCTGGGAGCTTGCCAGAATAAGAGTTGCACTTGGTGAGCTTGATAAGGCCGCTGTTGTTCTGGAAACAATTCTTGAGCGATCCCCAAACCAGGTAAGAACCCTAAACGGCCTTGCGTATATCTCGCAGTTAAATGGCCATCTTGAAAGGGCTGTGACTCTTTATCAGCGAGTGACAGATGGTCTTGACCCGGAAAATGCTGTCAGCCTGCGAGGATTAAGTGAATCATTGCAGGCCCTTGGGAGAAAGAACGATGCTCTTCCATATCTTGAAAAACTGGTTCGGATGAGCAATGATATGCAATCCAGGACAGATCTCGCCCGGAGCTATTATGAACTAGGTTTTTACGAAAAAGCGAGGCCTCTTTCAGTTTCGCTGGCGTCTGCGAACAATGCGGAATTATTCCATATCAGACTGGCGGCAAGAATACATTCTGAACTTGGCCTTGAGGACCTAGCTGCTGAATACTGGAGGCGTATTGTTTCTGCTTCACCTCAGGATGAGGAAGCACATCTCTGGTTGTCTTCTTTCTATGATGAGAGGAAAAGGTATACGGATTCATTACAGAATTATCTAGTTTTATACACACTGAACCCGGACGAACCAAAATACCTGTTCAGTATTTCCCAGGCATACATGTATAGGGATAAAATGGAAGAGGCGCTGGATTATCTTAATGCATATCTGTCTCATAAACCGTATGACCAAAAAGCCATCAGGAATCTTATAAATATCCATGTTGCCTTAGGTAATGAAGTAGAAACTCTCTCATCCCTTGATCGTTATTTTGACATTGAATCTTATCCATCCACAGGCCAGTTACGACAGGCTGCCAAGTTGTATGATGAGGTTGGCCGCTACCATGATGCGATACCTATCTATAGGCAACTATTGGAGAAAAATCCCAACGATAAAAGGCTTCTTGCCACACTTGCCAATGATCTCCTGGCAATAGGGGAGGATGAAGGCGCCCTTACTATATTATCAGATCTTGCCAGGATATCGCCTGACAACAAGGAAATCTATGTTGCCATGGCGGGATTGCTCGAAAAGCTCAATCGCCATGATGAGCGTATTTTAATTCTTGAAGCTATTCATGCTTTGGACCCTGAAGACCATGATGTCACTCTTGACCTTGTCCTGTTGTATACCAGGCAAGGGAAATTGGAAAAAAGTTACGCATTATTTTCCTCTATTGACGATACTCATTTTACATCAGTATCCCTCCTGGAAAAACGAGCATCCATTTTTCTTTTTCATGGGATGGAGCAGCATGCTTTGCAGGATTATGAGGAACTTCTTCGAATTGATACTATTCGTGATGATATTCGTTTAAAATGTATTCAGATCAATGGTTCTCTGGGCCTTATTCATGGCTTGGAAGAGCACGTTGCTGTTCTTTTATCTTCTTTGGGGGGGGCATATGGAAACTATGAACCAGGAAGAGAAAATGAGAAAGATGACAATCTTGTTCTGCAACGGCTGGGTCATGAAAAATATTTGCAACTGGCCAACAGTTACAGGGATGCCGGCAAGGTTGAAGCCGCTCTTTTTATGTATCAAATGCTGCAGGTACAATACCGCGATAAAGAGAATTTTTATGCTTTAGTATGCATGGAAATGGCTCAACTCTATCAGTCACAAGGGTTGAAATTTAAAGCTGAACAGGCTTTGCGCATGGCTCTTCTCCATGGTGAAGATCAATGGACAGCTATGAGCCACCTTGTAAGACTTGGTCTTGCCGAGAACAATCTTGATGATGCCGGGATTTGGTTAACTCTTCTTCGTTATGTGCGCCCTGAAAGAAGTGCCCTTGGGGTGCGCCCTGAAAGAAGTGCCCTTGGGGTGCGCTCCAGGGAGGATGTCAATTCTTTATCCGAATCGTTGGAGATACAGCGTCAGCTCCTTGAAATACAATGGGATAGAGCAGGGGGGAAATTCCAGGCAGCTATTCGGAAAGCGAAAGCTTTGCAGAAATCTTTGGCAGCCAGTCAGGATTCACCCCAAGGGCACTTCTTTCAGGGCGCCTGGTTCGATACCCCTATTACCAGATATGATATTGATATTGAATTGCTGCGCTCTTATATCGGTCAGGAAAAATATGAACGTGCCGAATCTTTATGCCGGAAACTTATAGCCGGTAATTCCTACAGGCTTCTTCCGCAGGTCTTACTTTACCAGTTACTTTTAGAAACAGCTCCCGATGAAGATGCATACGCTCAGTATAATCACTTACTGGAGATTGCAGACCAGGATCTTGGACAGTTGTTGAAACTTGCTGCCTTTTTTAAAAAAGCAGACGATTTGAATTCCATGAAGAAGGTGTTGATTTTTGGCCGACAAAAAGCGCCGGGTTCTTTTAAGGTAGCAGTAAATCTTGCCGAAGCTTATTTTTTGTTAAATGACTTTAAAGGGTTAAGCGAAGAGCTTGAACGGATGAGTAAAGATTTTCCTGGAAATATCCAGCTGGCTGCTTTTAAAGCTGTTGCTCACTTCCAACTAGGCGAATATGGAAAAGCCATTGAGGCCTGTGACAGTGTTTTGAGGGTGCAGGCTGATCGCGCAGATATTCTTTTTTTGCAAGCACGGATTTTTTGGAGGAACCGCCAACAGGAGAAGTCCCTCGAGGTTATTGAACGTTATCTATCTGTTTCTGCTGATTCATTGTTAAGAGATTCCGCAGCCAAAGAAGGAATGGCTCTGCCACCCGATGCTGATCCAAATTTCTGGCGGAAAATTACCAGGGTCACAGACTGGGAGCAGCGGTATATTGATAAGGTAATGACTCCATCATTTACGGCCAGCACAGAAAATCGTGCTGTCACCCTGATTGCTACCCCGTTATATGTCTTGTACAGTTGGCAGGAGTTGTTTTCTGGTGAATTTCAAGTTCGAAGAGCTCTGGCAAGAAAAGAGTACATTGGCGCATCTCACTATATTTCTCAACTCCTGGAAAAATATCCAGAAGATGAAATGCTTATTTTTGATCTGGCAGAAACCTATGCCTTCCTGGGGAACTCAGAGGATGAAGCGGTATTGTATTCCAGACTGGATAAAATGAATCCGGATTATCCTGGTTTGTCGGCTGCTAAAGAACGTAACAGGCTGAAACGACAGCCCCGCCTGATGACAACATATCGCTATAGGAAAGAGGATGGATGGAATGGCTATAAGGATATCAGAGAAAGTGTTGGCCGCCTTGGCTATCAAAGATCTCTTGCCCCGGGTCATGATGTTACGGTATCCGCATCGCACCATCGATATACCGATGCTGACGGTGACGGGAGCCTGATGTCTAATCGGTTAACGGCTTTTTTTCATGGGGATTTATTTCACCGTGTCGATTTCAAGGTGGGTGGTGGAGTTGAGGCTCTGGAGAATGATGAAGGGAACACTGGCCTATTTGCTCTGGAGTTAGAGAGTCGCATTACAGATAAAGTGTATGGAAATGTCAGTTACCATAGAGACGTTGTTACTGATACACTTGCCAGCTTGGGGCGAAATATTGTTGCCGAAAAAATCAGAGGGGCTCTTTCCTTTGATTTGTCTCCTTATTTTAATACCGGTGGTTCTTACGGTCTAAAGACGTATTCTGATGGCAATGAACTCTATGGATATTCATTATGGGGATCCTTAATATTTATGACAGAGCCGGCTCTATTACGGTTTACCTACATGTATGACTTTCAGGATGCACGGGAAAGTAATCAGCAAGACGGCCCTTTGTTAGATGATGGCTTTTCAGCCGGGGATCACCCGTACTGGTCCCCGAGAAATTATTGGGAGAACAGCTTTGGTATTTACTGGAAACAGTATATATTCTCTGAAATGCTGGAAAAGGAAGCTCCGAGTTATTATACAGTAGAATATATAATTGATTATGACTCTACAGGACATGAGCGTCAATCGCTCAAGGGTGGTTTGGCTGTGGAATTAGACTCCCATTTTATTCTCGAGTCTGGAATTGAGTTTATATCATCTGATAATTATCGGGCAAGCGATTTGAGTCTTACAGCCGTGTATAGATGGTGAACAGTTACTCATGTTTTGCTGATTGAGTTGGAAAAAATACAATTTTAATACTTTTAATTATATGGAGATTTGTAAATGGTTGAACGAGTACACATGTCAAAAACAGGGCACACCAGACTTAGGGAAGAATTAATACGTCTGGAAAGAAAAGACCGAATTGAAGTCATTAAGGCCATCGAAGTGGCCCGTGCTCATGGGGACTTGAAGGAAAATGCAGAATATCATGCTGCAAAAGAGAGGCAGGGGTTCATTGAGGGAAGGATCATGGAACTCAAGGATAAGCTCGGTCGCGCTGAAGTTATTGACTGCAGTAATGTCTCCTGTGATCGTGTTGTTTTTGGGGTTAATGTGACTGTTGTAGACCTTGATACTGATGAGGAAGTAACCTATCAGTTGCTTGGGCCGGAAGAGGCAGATGTAAAGAACGGCATTATTTCCATCTTCTCACCATGGGGAAAGGCAATGATAGGGAAAAATGTCGGTGATGAATTTGAGGTGAAAACCCCCTCAGGAATCAAGCCGTTGGAAATAATGGAAATCCAGCAGGGCTCAATGCCCTGATGTTTTATTTGACGACCATACCGTTCAGGAAGACGTCGCAGATTTGAACAGCAGCTTCATCGAGCGTATAATGAGGCTGCGGTGAAAGAATCCAGAGCCGTGTCATTTCATCCAAGGCGCCAAAGAATGCACGTTTAATAATACCAGGCATAATTTCGGCACGAAATAATCCTTCCTGTTGCCCTTTGTGAATAATTTCCGAGACAATGTCGATATATTCAACAAACTTGGTGTTTCTGTATTCCTGGATAAACTCGTTACTTTGACGAAGCTCCATCTGCAGAACAACAACTAGTTCTCGATGTTCCTTCAAGAGGTTGAGATGCTGTCGTGCAAAAAGCATAAGCATTTCGACCGGGTCGCTTTCTTTTTCCAGAAGATGTTTTGTTACTAGAATAATTTTCCCAATTTCTTCCTCAAAAAGAGAAATCAATATATCGTACTTGTTGTTGAAATAAAGATAGATGGTGCCGTCAGCTACTTTTGCTTCTTTGGCAATGTCTGATATCCTGGCATTGAAAAACCCTTTGCGGGCAAAAACCTTTATTGCGGCCAGGGTAATTTTTTGATGCTTATCTGATACTCTCATGAGCTTGGGATTGAAACGCTAATTAGTGAATAGTGATTCAGTTTGTGCCACAAGATAGGGGCAATAGGCTTCTTTGTCAAGTATAAAATCTCTGGGGAATTTATGAAGGGAGTAATAATCCGCTAACAGTTTAATAGTGTTGACATTCTATGTTTACAGACCTCGTTAAATATAAT
>JAUWDC010000282.1 GCA_030608985.1 Desulfobia sp.
CAGTATGAAAAAAAGCCGACTCCCGCATTCAGAGGCGGATTGACAGACTAAATCACGCTCTGAACGGGTGGAATAGGACGCATCAAGGACAACGGAGCTTCCGGATGTCAGCTCCTGTTTTGCATGGCCAAGCAAAGCATCATACGTCTTTCTTGTCATCTCAGGAGTATAAATGCCTTGATGAAATGCGTCACTCTGGCGTGAACTGGCGGTAAAACCGGCCAGTTCTTTACGAACCACATCTGAATTGTAATAGGGAAGGGAAAATGTGTCGGCCCAGGCTCTGGCCAGGGTAGACTTACCGCTGGCAATAAGACCCATAAAGACAAACAGGTCAGGCTGCATATTTTTCAGCTAATTGAAAATATTTGCCGGCCTGTTCCAAAGAACCGGCCTTTGTAACATCATCAACTTCAGGGGAAGAAGCCGTAAAGAGCCCTATCTTACCCCGAACATAGGCCCGATAACACTTGTAAAAATTCAAAACATCACGAAGGCCTGGGTCGTTACTTGCTGACACAAAAGACGATATGAAAAAACTAGACAGATCCTCGCGTCCGTGAAAGTCAAGATCCATGGCGAGAAATGCAACATCACTGGCTATATCACAGTAGCGAAATCGTTCATTAAACTCAATACAGTCAAAAATATGGACGTTGTCTGCCAGGCATATATTGGCAGAATACATATCTCCATGACAGTCCTTTACATGAGTTTTACTCCTTTGAAGAAAGAGTGCTTCATTCTCAAGGAACGTCCGTGCATAACCACTGATGGTCTTATATTGATCTTCGCTTAAGGCATCTTGCCCGACGAAATCCCTGGTCTGTTCAAAATTCTCAAGGACGTTGACACTGACAGCCTCTGCTGTACCAAATTGCTGAATTTCCGTACCACCTTCGGCTTTTTCATAAAAGGGAACAAGGGTATCAACAATGCGACGTATCATTTCCTTGTTGACCTTGCCGGCCTTCAGGAGTCTGCCCATCATTTTTTCTTCAGGCATCCGGGTCATCATAACGCCATACTCCACTACTTCACCGGTTCCGCTTAGCTGAAACCCATCTTCTTCGCGGGTAACGGTAATTACGTCCCGATATATATCAGGGCATAGTCGTTTGTTCAGCGTCAATTCCTGAAGACAGTAGTGCTTTCGTTTTTCCAGGGTGGTGAAGTTAAGAAAGCCGAAATCTACAGGTTTTTTGAACTTGTAGACAAAATCTCCCGCAATAATAACATAGGAAATATGGGTCTGGACAAGCTCAACCGAAGAGACAGGATGCGAAAAGCTGGAAGGTTGCAAAAAATGATTTATATAGTCGGGAAGATTTGCGGACATGGGTAACTCGAGAGTATATTTTTTACCACAGAGAACACAGAGATCTCAGAGAAAAAACAAAAAAGTCTCTGTGTTCTCTGCGCGCTCTGTGGTTAGTTGTTAGTAGCGGTAATACTCAGGCTTATATGGCCCTTCTACGGGAACACCAATGTAATCAGCCTGTTCCTTGGTCAGAATAGTCAGATTAACACCAATTTTACCGAGGTGGAGTCGAGCAACTTTTTCATCAAGGTGTTTAGGAAGGAAATATACCTTATTTTCTAGAGTACCACCGTCCTGCCATAACTCAATCTGAGCCATGACCTGATTGGTAAAAGAATTACTCATAACAAAGCTTGGATGTCCTGTTGCACAACCGAGGTTAACAAGTCGCCCTTCAGCCAGGACAATGATTCGCTTACCGTCCGGAAAGATGACATGATCCACCTGGGGTTTAATGTTTTCCCACTGAAGGTCGCGGATGGAAGCAATGTCGATCTCGCTGTCAAAATGTCCTATATTGCAGACAATGGCCTGATCTTTCATCTGATCCATGTGCGCCCTGTTGATAACAGACAGGTTGCCGGTACAGGTGACAAAAATTTCTCCTACAGGAGCTGCCTCTTCCATGGTAACGACTCGGTAGCCTTCCATGGCTGCCTGGAGGGCGCAGATAGGATCAATTTCGGTGACCAGTACTGTTGCCCCCATACCTCGCAAGGCTTGGGCACATCCCTTGCCGACATCTCCATAGCCGACAACAACGGCTGTTTTCCCTGCAATCATAACATCAGTAGCCCGCTTGATACCATCTATAAGAGACTCGCGACAACCATAGAGGTTATCAAACTTTGATTTCGTCACAGAATCATTCACGTTGAAGGCCGGAGCAAGAAGACTTCCGTCGCGCATCATTTCGTTTAAGCGATGAACACCCGTTGTGGTTTCTTCACTGATTCCCTTTACATCCTTCATCAGTTCCGGATATTTCTCATGCATAATCTGGGTTAGATCACCGCCATCGTCAAGAATCATGTTGGGACGCCAATTATTCGGGCCAAAAATAGTCTGATCAATGCACCACCAGAACTCTTCTTCATTCTCGCCTTTCCAGGCAAATACAGGAATATCAGCAGCAGCCATAGCAGCGGCAGCATGATCCTGGGTGGAAAAAATATTACAGGATGACCAGCGAATTTCTGCTCCTAATTCGACTAATGTTTCCATCAGCACGGCTGTCTGGATTGTCATGTGGAGACACCCGGCAATTCTAGTTCCTTTCAGAGGTTTCGTGTCTCTGTATTCTTCACGTACTGCCATCAGGCCGGGCATTTCCGTCTCAGCAATGGCTACTTCCTTACGTCCCCACTCGGCCAGGCCCATATCAGCTACTTTATAATCGTTTGTACTCATTGGTTTTTATTACTCCATGTTGTCGATTTATCAGTGAAGGTATTTTATTTTTTTATCCCTGCAGCATCCCGCAGCTCATCAGCCTTATCAGTCTTTTCCCAGGTAAATTCTTCGCGTTCTCTGCCGAAATGTCCATAGGCCGCGGTCTTTCTGTAAATGGGACGGAGAAGATCGAGGTGTTGAATTATTGCTTTCGGACGCAAATCAAAATGATTCACGACCAGTTCCTTGATACGTTCGTTACTGACCTGACCAGTACCAAAGGTATTGATATTGATTGAGACGGGATTTGAGATACCAATGGCATAAGCCAGCTGTATCTCTAGCTGCGAGGCAAGCCCGGCGGCTA
>JAUWDC010000239.1 GCA_030608985.1 Desulfobia sp.
ATGCAGCGCCGGTGGCGAACCTGAAGGAAAAATGCCAATTTTTCCACTCATGCCGAGGTGAATGATCATGGCAGCCTTATCAAGGAAAAAAACAAGATATTTGGCACGACGCCCTATGGCATTGACCATGCTTCCGCGGGCCAATTTCTGCAGGTCTTTTCCTGGTATGGGAAGACGCAGGCTTTTTTTGCCGGCGCGAATAGAAGCTATTGAGCGGCCGACAATATGGGGGACAAGCCCCTGGCGAGTTACCTCTACTTCTGGTAGTTCAGGCATAACACGAAATCGCTTTGTCCCGATCAGGACGCCATGGGAAGTGCCACAGCCGGGGAGGACAGTGTTTTGTCCCTGGTTTCCCAGAGGGGGCACTGTTTTCGGATGCATTCCCTGTTCTGCACATACTGCCGGCAGGCGAGTTCCTCATCTGCCTTAAGGGAAACAGGCAGTATGTCATGGGAAAGCTTTGCTACTTCCCTCAGGGTGAGAATGGTTTCTCGCTGGCAGCAGCGGGCTCCTGCCAGTGCGGCTATTTTGGTGAGTATCCTGCTGCAGATAACCTGGACCTGCTGGCGCTTTTTAGGAGTGAGAGGTGTTGCCGCAAAAATGACGGAAAAGGCAATCCCGGCCCCAACGGCTGCTCCGCAGCTTCCCCAGAAGCCGCATACGCCCCCGGGAACTTTACTCCCCCTGCTGATTCCCGTCTGGATATCCTCGTTGCTTATATTGCCACCCCGAGCTTTATACGTAGCCAGAATAATTCCCGGCACCATGGCATGATGTTCCGGTCCATGCATATTAATTGCATGGTGTCGGCGAATTTTTTTAAAAAGGGTAATCATGTCCCTCTCATCACTTTCGTTGCATATCTGCCGTATTACGGCCAGACCGTCCTTCTGATGACAGTTGTCACAGACAAAGTGTTTTTTTTCGCAGCGGGCGTTGGATAAAACATGTAGTCCGCAATAGTGACAGCACATTTCTTCTTCTTGTGTGAGGTAGGTAAGAGGGCTTTTGCAGACCAGGCAGTCGCTCTGGTGACGCACTGGTTTCAGGTCGGGGCCGCAGCAGGATTCTTCCTGGGGGAATGATGGTGTGAATTCAGATGTGTCACAGCAGCAGCTTTCGTTTTCGCTTGTATCTGGAGGCACCGCGCAGCAGTTGGATCCCTGGTCCATGTTTGTCACGGCGCCATTATTGTCTATAATGAATATGCTATCTCCCAGGTCATACGCCTCGTGTGCAGGGAGTTTTGTTTTTTTCCCTTTAAGCAGCAAATTCCCGCTTTCTGTATATACAGCGCCAAACGGGCCTCGGTATATAGCTTCTACAGTGGCCTTTTCTTCAGGCTTTACTGCGGAAAAAGTGAGAGAGAAAAAAGAGGTGGTATCCACGTTCCTGTATGGGAACCTTTTGATCAGGCGGATTGCCGTAAAACCAACTGCCCTGAGCATGGCCATCAGGTCTTCCTGGGTCATTGCTCCCCCGAGGCATTCACCTCGGAATTGTTCATTGTTTTTTATCGTTACCGGAACAGGTTCATCGGTAACGATGTCTGAAACAACAAGTCGTCCGCCAGGCTTCAGGATGCGGAAGGCCTCGTGCAGGGTTTTTCGTTTGTCCGGGCTTAGATTGATAACGCAGTTTGATATGACAACATCGCTGGTTTCATCCGGTAGAGGTATCTCTTCGAGAAAGCCCTTTTTGAAGTCTATATTGTTGTAGCCAAGCTGCTGAGCGACCTTGACCTGGGATGATCGTGCCAGAGCAAGCATTTCATCCGTCATGTCAATGCCATACACATGGCCGCCGGCTCCTACCACCTGGGCTGCCTGAAAACATTCGACGCCGCTTCCGCTTCCCAGATCAACTATGATATTGTTTTTTTCAAGGCCGGCATCACTGACAGGGCTGCCACAGCCGTAGGAGCGTTGTTTTGACACGTTTGGAATAAAACCTGCGTCTGCCTGCTCCGGTGCAAACGGGTTAACGATGTCGGTATTGGCCTGGGTTGCTGCTCCAGCGTAAAATTCACGAACGGAACTGTGTCCTCTATCATCTGAAAGAGAAATGACACAGTTGCAGTGGGTCAGGCTCACTTCCTGTCCTCCGTCCGGACAATCATAGCGCACATCGCCCATTTTGAGCTGTATATCTGCTTTGTCACGCTGCCTGTATTGCTTGGCCTGATGGCTGATGAGCCAGAGGGCCATGAGATTGTATAATTTTACATATGGATCGTGACCGGTATATTTCCCGGAATGTATATAGCTGTGGTCAATATCACCCCCTCCTATCAGGAAGGCAAGAGGGTTGTCCTTATAAGAGCTGTTTGCCAGGGATGCAGAACGGATCTCCTTCATGACTTGACTGTTACGCCATATTTTTTTCAGTCCTTCTGCCAGAGGACCGCAGTCAAGTTCAGGGATTCCCACCAGGGCCGGTGACGGGTAGATATGGCTGTCAGGGCCAATTGCCAGTGATTCCCAGGCTGTATTGCTCAGGTCATAGCGTGTTCCCGGACTGCTGAAAACCTGGCTCTTGATGGTTTCAAAATTATCAATGGTAATCCCCGCAGATTCAGCCTGTATCTGAGCCTTTGCCAGGGAGGGGAAAAGTTCCTCTGCAGGAACAAATTGACTGCTGCTGCCTTTTCCCCGGACGAAATGATACAGCAGGTGGATATTGTGGATGTTTGTTTCGGCAGCAAAATCTATAATGGCAGGAAGGTCAGCTATATTACCGCGATTCACCGCGACCGAAAGAGTGACAGGAATACCATGTAAAGAAAGACATTCGAGATTTTTTTGCAGTCGGGAAAATGTCCCTGTACCACGAATTGCATCATGACATTTTTCCATGCCGTCCATACTGATCTGGAGGTGGAAACGGTCTGCTGGTAATTCCCGGAGGGCGTCAATGTGCTCTTGTATGAGCAGTCCATTGGTCAGCACCACGGCATGTACATGAGAATCTTCAAGCAGATCTCCGAGAATTTTCACAAAATCAGGATAGACAAAAGGTTCGCCGCCCGTGAAATAAAAGAGAGAACAGCCAAGATCTTTTGCCTGCTGGATTCCTGAATCGAGTTCTGTTCTGTCCAGTGCTTGTGATTGGGTCGGTGAGGCAGAGAAAAGGCAGTGGCGACAAGCCAGATTGCATTCATGGGTCAGGTGAAACCAGCATTCTTTGAGCAGTCCGGGGGAGAGATATGCGGACCTGCCGAGATATGGCTGTGGGGCTGAATCTGAAAGCTGAGAAAGAAGCCGGGCCGTATCATAAAAGGCTGTGCCTGATGCACCACAGCCTGAAATGTTCGTCTTGTTATGCATGACATCCCTGAGAATATCATCTGCCGCAGAATTAGGAACAAACCAGTCGGGCTTGTCCGGGTTTACATATATGGGACAGGAGTCATATTCAATCCGAGTCCAGTGTGATAAGATATTCATAGTATTTTGATCAATCATAGTATATAGAGGCTTCTTGCTTTGTTTAGAATGTTTGTTTGATTTTTTTAGAAAAATTTTCCAAAATAAATTTCATAACCGAAGTCACCCAATAACTCAATAA
>JAUWDC010000228.1 GCA_030608985.1 Desulfobia sp.
GATGTTTTTTCCGGATAATCCGTTTTGTCCGCCTGCCAGGCCGTATGGCGTTAGTTTTCGCCTCTCGGAGAGAAGAGATACCTGCGCCTTTTCCAGGAAACGATAGGATCTGATAATCCCATCCCCACCTCTGTGTAACCCTGACCCGCCTGATCCATATCGTAAGGAATACTGTTCAACACGAAGAGGATAGGCATGCTCCAGGGCCTCAATTGGCGTATTCATGGTATTGGTCATGTGGGTGTGGATACCGCTGAGACCAGCCATTGTGGGACGGCCACCCATGCCGCCGCCAATGGTTTCATAGTAGGAATATCCCTGATTTGAGCAACTCTTGTCACTGCCAATTGTGATGTTATTCATACTGCCGCTGCTGGCAGCAGGGATTGACTCCGGAATAGCTTCAGCCAGAGCCCCAAGCAGTACATCAACAATTCTCTGGGAGGTTTCTACATTGCCGGCAGCTACAGGAGCAGGGTTTTTTGCATCAACAATTGATCCTGGACACGTTTTAATCTGCAAGGGGCGGTATGAACCTTGATTAATGGGGTGTCATTCACCTACCAGGCACTGAAATACATAAGCTGTGGCAGACATAACGACTGATCTGACAGTGTTGAGCGGTGTGTCAACCTGATCACCGCTGCGGCTGAAATCAGCGATCATATGGGAGTCTTTGATAGTGAGGTCGACTGATATGGGTATGGGGGAGGAGCCTTTCCCGTCATCATCGAGATAATCTGTGTATGAATACAGACCATCAGGTAATTGATTGATGATATTTACCATCAGTCGTTCTGAATAATCCTTGAGTTGGTCAAGTATGGAAAATATGTGTTCAGGTGTATATCTACCCAGAATATCATGAAGCCTCAACTTACCCCGGGCAAGTGATGCAATCTGGGCTCTTAAATCCCCCAAACGTTCATCCGGGCTTCGGACATTTTTGAGAAAGTCCCGGATGAATACATCATTATATTTTCCCTCTGTATAGAGAAGGGTCGGAGAAATCACATATCCCTCATCTGCAAGACAGCTGGCCAGTCCCATGGAGCCTGGGTTTTTTCCGCCGACATCAGCGTGGTGGGCCCGGTTAACAACGTAAAAGAGAGGGTGTGTGGAAGAGAGATTAGCAGGCGTCGGGAATACCGGTTCGATTAAAGTGATATCAGGAAGATGGCTTCCACCTTTATACGGGTCATTGGTAATAACCACATCTCCCGGCTGCAAGGTCATTACAGAGAGAACGGAGGAGAGCGTCATGGGCATAGCGCCAAGATGTACTGGAATATGAGCAGCCTGGGCAACAAGATCTCCTTTTGCATCAAAGATTGCACAGGAAAAATCCCTCCGTTCCTTTATGTTGGCAGAGAAAGAGGAGCGGGCAAGAATTATGCCCATTTCTTCTGCAACGGAACTGAAGAGCTTATTAAAGACCTCAATCTCTATTATGTCATACATATTGCCAGAAGGGTGACTACTGGTAAATTAATTCTGTTCAGATTTGAGCACTGCCAGAAAGGCCTGCTGGGGAATATCAACGTTACCCACAGTCTTCATTCGTTTTTTCCCTGCTTTCTGTTTCTCAAGGAGTTTTCGCTTTCTGGTTATATCGCCACCATAGCATTTGGATGTCACATCTTTTCTCAGAGCAGCGATATTTGTTCTGGCCACAATAGTGGAACCGATGGCTCCCTGGATGGCGATTTTAAACATCTGGCGAGGGATCTCCTCCTTGAGTCGATCGCAGGCATGCAAAGCCCTCTCTCTGGCTTTTGAACGATGTACCAACTGTGAGAGGGCATCAACTTTTTCTCCATTGACAAGAATGTCGAGTTTTACCAGATCACTTTCACGGTAGTCGCCCAAGTCATAATCAAAGGAACCATATCCCTGGGTAATGGATTTCAACGTGTCATAAAAATCGTAGATTATTTCTGCCAGGGGTATTTCACAGTTGAATTCAATTCTTCCCGGAGCAGGGTAATGGTAATGATTATTCACCCCCCTGCGTTCCATGCACAGATTCATAATAGATCCCATATACCGTTCAGGGAACAGAATGACTGCCTTGATGTACGGTTCATCTGTCCTGTCAATTGTGGATGGATCAGGAAAATATGCAGGATTGTCGATCTCCAGTTTTGTGCCGTCCTGGAGATAGAAATGATACAGTACGGTCGGGACTGTCATGATGAGGGAAATATCAAATTCACGTTCCAACCTCTCCTGTACAACTTCCAGATGAAGCAGGCCAAGAAACCCGCAGCGGAAACCGAACCCCAGTGCTGTCGAAGAGTCTTTTTGGAAGGTCAGTGAAGCATCGTTAAGCTTAAGTTTTTCAAGTGCTACGACCAGATCTTCGTAATCGTCAGTAGAGATAGGGTAAATGGACGAAAAAACGACAGGTTTGACCTCTTTGAAGCCTGAAAGAGGTTTGAGGCAGGGATTATCTTTATGGGTAATGGTGTCACCGTTTCTCGTATCGCTGACATTTTTTATACCCGCGACAATATAACCAACCTGGCCGGCACCAAGCATTTTCTGCGGCTCTCTCGTAAGCCGAAAGAGTCCAACTTCCTCCACCTTGTGAACAGCGTTGTTAGACATGAAACGGATTATATCACCAGGCTTGACAGTTCCCTCAAAGATTCTGGTGGAAATGATTGTACCCCTGAAAGGGTCGTAGCGGGCATCAAAAATTAAGGCTTCAAGAGGTTTTTTCTCATTTCCCTCGGGGGGAGGAAGCAGATTGACCACAGCTTCAAGGATTTTCTCAACCCCTTCCCCTGTTTTGGCTGAACAGAGACAGATATGTTCAGGATCAAGTCCGAGGTCTTCTTCAATCTGTT
The DNA here is from genome assembly GCA_030608985.1 of Desulfobia sp. Taxonomy (GTDB): domain Bacteria; phylum Desulfobacterota; class Desulfobulbia; order Desulfobulbales; family SURF-16; genus Desulfobia. Next base: position 2,853 of record JAUWDC010000228.1, read on the forward strand.
CTGCAACTGCATCAGGATCTGCTGCAGGCAGGTCAATTTTATTGATAACAGGAATGACAACCATGTCTGTTTCCATGGCGAGGTAAAGATTGGCAAGTGTCTGGGCCTCAACTCCCTGGGCTGCATCGATGAGGAGGAGGGCTCCCTCGCAGGATGCCAAGGCTCTTGAAACTTCATAACTGAAGTCTACATGCCCAGGCGTATCGACAAGGTTAAGAATGTATTCTTTACCGTCTTTAGCCTTATATGGCAGACAGATGGTCTGGCTTTTTATAGTGATACCCCTTTCCCGTTCAATGTCCATATCATCAAGCAACTGATTACGGAATTCCCTGTCACTCACCATTTTACAGGTCTGGATAAATCTGTCTGCAAGGGTGGATTTCCCATGGTCAATATGGGCAATAATGCAAAAGTTTCTAATGTTTTCCATTTGCTTATTAATAATTATTTCTGTGTGACTTGCCAAGTAATAATGCTCTGCTGTTACAAATCAATGCATCTGCCCGGAAATGTTACGAACTGGAAAATATGATCTGACGGCTTATCCATTATTACAAAAAAGAGTTCCCTTGAATGATGTCACATCCTTTATTCAGGACGCGGCAGGCGAACACTTTTAGCATAAATGCTTGAAGATGAAAACAGGAAACATGAGCACTTGTTTATAACATGCAAGATAATGACATGAAATTACGCATAGTTGTTTAAAATTTATAATAAAAATCAACAAGGAAAGAGATTGACCTTTCAGGCGCTTTTATTAGAATGTGCCAGCATGAAAGAGGAGTCCAAAAAGAAAAAGAAACCGAT
>JAUWDC010000101.1 GCA_030608985.1 Desulfobia sp.
CAATTCACCTTAGCTGAGGCATTAAAGAATACACTCACCATGTTCAGATGTGCCAAGGAGGCGGGGGTCGAAAGAATTGTCCATGTAAGCATCCTGAACTCGGAGGCGAAACCGGAATTGGAATATTTCAGATGCAAGGCCGAGCTTGAAAAAAGATTGAAGGCATCGGGAATTTCATATGCCATCTTGCGGCCGGCAGTGCTTTTTGGGAAAGAAGATATCCTCATAAACAATATTGCCTGGATCCTCCGCCGTTTTCCTTTCTTTATTCTGTTTGGTCAAGGCGACTACGGAATTCAGCCCATTTATGTTGACGATCTGGCAGAAATTGCTGTCAGACAGGGAGCGTTAAGAGAAAATAGTATTATTAATGCCATTGGCACCGAGTCCTTTACATACCGCGAGCTGGTTGAAAAGATAGGGGAAATCATCGGCAAGCAAAGAAAGATTATCCATGTCTCCCCGGAGGTTGGCTATTTTATGGCTTACATAATCGGCAAATTGGTTGACGATATAATAGTCACGCGGGATGAGATTGCCGGTCTTATGGCCGGCATGCTGGCGGTGAATGCTCCGCCCGCTGGACAGACCAGGTTAACAGATTGGCTTGGGCAGCATGCGGAGACGGTTGGCAAAAGATATACGAGTGAGATGGCCAGAAGAAAAGACAGGTTAAGCAGCTATAGGTCCAACTGACTTTCGTCTTGAGAGTAACTGTAGAGGAGAAAATGGGGCAAAAAGAGTATTTTTTGTGCTAAAATATTCTATGAGCTGGTTGAGTTTCGGGATAACCTTATCATAAATGAACTTTCCCATTAATTAATTAGTTAGCCCTGAAATGACTGAAAAACCAGAAAATGTTCCCCTCTTATATAATCCTTTAAAAGAGTTGCTCTAACCCCGAGTGAACGGGATAAGTGCCTTGGTGGTTAAAGTAGCCGTATAATTTCACTCAATGTTTTTCAGTTTCTTGTTTTCTATGACAGCTTTTCAGGAGTAAGGCACTAAACATGAATAAACTACAGGACATTATAGAAGAAATCAAAAAACTCGAAAAAGAATTACTTTTAGAAATCCAGAAAAAGGAAGAAGAATTTTTCTATAAAATTAAAGGGAAAAGGATCTATTTTGAAGAAGAAACAATAAAGTACCACAAAGCACTTGCCACCAAAATTTATGCTTACATATTAAATGCATCATTATTGAATATACTTACGACGCCAATTGTTTGGTTTTGCATCATTCCGGCAGTATTTATGGATTTAGTAGCATCTACCTATCAATTCATTTGCTTTAAAGTGTATGACATTCCGAAAGTGAAAAGAAATGACTATATAGTGATAGATCGCCATAGCCTTAATTATCTGAATCCAATAGAAAAATTAAATTGTGTTTATTGTGGATACGTTAATGGGGTGATTGCTTATGTCCAGGAAATAGCTGCCAGAACGGAACAGTATTGGTGTCCCATTAAACATGCCAGAAAACTTGGCACCATCCACAACCGCTATCATAAATTTTTGGAGTATGGCGATGGCCAAGAATTCCAAAAGAGACTTGCAGAAATACGCAAAGATTTTAGTGACTTAAGGGGTGGCAAGTAAATGATCCCAATCCAAGACTTGCTTAACAGAATTCGCTGGGATAAAGATTTCGGTAAGGGCAATTTTGCAGTTGGCTACTATGACAGGGTTGAAGATAAGTTAATAACCGTATCTTTTCAGGAGCTGGAATTTACGAGTGGGGATCACTTTTCATTTCAGCTAATCGGTCTGGATGGCGAAATTTGCTCAATCCCACTTCACAGGATTCGAAGAGTTTATAAGGATGGAGCGATTATTTGGGAACGAAAAAAACACAACACCGCAGATGACCAACTTCCAAATACTTCAGGATAAAAAGAATGAGGCGGATATGATTGAACAATACTCATTCGGTAAGATGATTGTCTCAAGCAAAACCTATTCCTCTGATCTCAAAATTATAAACGGTGAAGTGGTTCCAAATTGGCGGAGAAAGACAGGGCATGTTGTTGATGTTGATGATGTTACCGATATACTTAAAGCCAAACCGCAATATCTGATAATCGGGACAGGAATAGGCGGCCGTATGAAAGTAACTAAGACTGTGAAAATGAAATTAAAACGCCTTGGAATTGAACTTATTGAGGAGCCAACTTCAGAGGCGATAAAAATATATAATCAGATGTTTGATACTGGCAAGAACGTTGCCGCTGGCTTCCACCTTACCTGTTGAAGCCCTCATTGATTGAAAATGAAGATAATGAAGTTTGACGTATTCGCAGATAGCGTAGACTTCGAAAAACGCTCATACGCCGCGTGAATATTTTTTAACTACCTGATATTACTGGTGGCGATAATTCAGATCACGACTTCTCGAAGTCGGAGTTTATGCCCGGTTGTTTAGGTTGCTTATCGGCGAGTTCATCAAGTTTGGCAAATGAGGATTAGCAATGCCGGAAAATAGAGAAGAACAAAAATGATCCTGCCGAATATTTGTTCAGCAGCCACCGGAGTTGTTGTGGATTCGAGATTTTGCCTTGGCTGACAACCGAATGGATATAAAATGGTGTCAGCAAATTGTAAAAGCCTAACTCCTTTTATTTAGTCCCTTAGAAATTATTTTCGTGTTATTTGTGGCAAGAAATTGAGAAATGCTATTGAAATAAACAACTTACCTCTACTGTTAAGGGACTTATCCCTAAATCCTTAATGTCTTTTCCAGTTTATCTGGGTTAGGGTTGCCTGCAATGAACCTTGACCTGATGTTCAGCAGATAAATCCTGGAGAAAAGCGGCTAGATCAAATTGGTTGCCGGATTTCCACCAGCGCCGGAGGATGTCGCCGGTTTCCGGATTAACGGGCCAGTTGCAGCCCTTGCTGCCGGCAAGGTATTGCCATAAACTATCTGCTCCCATGAAGGCCAGGAAATAGTCAAGGGAGTAAAAGTCCGGCATGAGATCAAAAAGATAAGTTTCCGGATCGTAATGAAAGCCAGTCTCGCGGTGCATGACTTCCGCATAATACTTTTCCCCCTTCTGTAGCCGTTTTTCCTGGAAACTGTCTACTTCAATCACCAGTTTTGCCGCATAGCGGCGGGCAAGGGTCAGCCATTTAATTTTATGAACATCCGCTACCTTTTGGGCGTCTCTCTCGGAGAGGCCCAGCACATCCTGCAAAAAGCTGCGGGACAAACACATTTTCTGCATCAGGAACGCATAGGTCTCAGATAATGCGCCGGAATGAAAGAATTCCCTTTTTTCAGGCGGGAGAACAGGATCCACGAACAGGAAGCTCATGGCATGGCCTAGTTCATGGTACAGGGCTTCCAGGTCAAGCCATCCCTGCAAGGGGCCGGTTACGACATGGACCTCTTGGGGAATTGAAACAGGAATACAGTATGACTGGCAGCCAGGTTTACCCTGGATATGAACATGAAGCGCGGGATGGTCGGCCAGTTTCAATCCCCAGCCGTTGAAAAAATCGATCGCCTTTGCAACAGTCAAGCCGCGCGGAAAAAGATGATCCAGATAGCGGAGCCCTAAAAGATAGATGGCGTCAAACCGGGAGGCATCTTCCAGGGAAAGGCCTGTTACCTCTTTCAAAAGTGGCCGGATTTGACTTTCGTATTTTTTCCGGGTTTCACTAAGAAATCGCAAGGCCTGCTCTCTGGCGCCTGAAAGCGAGACCTTCTTTTTTTCCTCATAATAGAAAATATACTCTTCATATCCCAGGTCCTCCTCCAGGACATGCAAAAGAGTCTTCCAGGAGGCATGACTAAAAGGGGCAAGAAAACGGCAGAGTGACAGGGTTTCTTTTGCCAGAATTTGCCTGGAGCAGTTGTCCCCGCAGTCCTGGCACCAGGTTATGATCTCGGCAAAGGGGACATCTTCACCATTGACCTGGGCCATGGCGCCGCGCATCCAACTGTCGAGCATGGCCTGAAACGGCTCAATCCTCGTCCGGAGAAAATGATCAACCGCCTCATGATAGACCCTGCCTTCTTTTCCCGATATCCCAAAAAGTGATTTTATTTCTCTTATTTCCTCAATGTCAAGCGCAACAGTCTGATCTTCCTTCGATGGCTTTCCGCCAAGATACAGGGAAAGATCCCGTCTCCGGACAATTTTGGTCATTGAAAGGAGCCGATCAAGCCAGAATTGCTTTTTGTTGTTTAATGTGGCCATTCGTGAAGGTCCTGTTCTTTTTTTGCAGCAGCGACTCAAGCAATAGCTTTTTCCGGGCACTATTCCTGCTTATAAACTTCATCGATAATGCCCCGCAAGGTTTTAATGATGTGACGAGGTCCGGGTTCTTAAGTAGAATCAATTGAAGGAAACATCCAGCTAAATTGATCATTTATTTAATTGAGAGAAGAATTAGGAAAAGGGAACAGATTTATTTAATTTCTTCCCCCAAATAAACACCATTGGCAATGATTGCCAAACAATGGCATACCCACTGGTCCGCATCCTTGCTCCTGCAAAGTTGTTTGCCAACTTTGCAGCGGGCAGGTGATCGCGGACGTTCAATACTTAACATTGCCATTGCGAAGTTCTTAGCGTTGACAAGCTTCCTACTGATATGTCTGTTAAGATGTTCTGCGAGAATCTTCAATTTCCGTTTTCATTTTTTGTAGCAAGGAAATAGGTTAGTAGGGGGTAACTCGCTTATAACATTCTGCAACTTTTCCCTGCCAGTTCACTTCTGTATAATAGAAGTGATGGTATTGCATTGACTACGGGTGAAAAAATGTCTGCAAAAATAGGGTTGATCAGTGATGTTCATGCCACAGCCGCTCCCCTCCGGGAAGCGTTGACAATCTTTGCGCAGGAGAGTGTCGACCTTGTTCTCTGTGCAGGAGATATAGCGGGTTATGGAACAGAGCTTGAGCAAAGCATTGAACTGCTTGTTGAAAGGGGCTGTACAACGATTCTGGGTAATCATGATGTTTGGCACATTGACCATCAGGTTGATGGGCAGGAAAAGCGGGTTGAAACATTTTTCCACAATTTGCCTGTGACATGGGAATCAACCATAGAAGGAAAACGGATTTTTACTGTTCATGCAAGTCCTCCCATTTCAGTGAACAGGGGGATTACTCTGCTGGACCAGTATGAAAAAATTCTGTCCAGCGAGAAAGAACAATGGATTCATGAGTTGGAAGGATATGGTTTTGACGTGCTGGTTGTGGGACATACCAATCAGGTATTTGCAGAAGTGTTGGGGCAGACCCTGGTGATCAACCCGGGCAGCACGAAATTCAATCATACCTGTGCAATTCTGAGCCTTCCCGACCTGGAAGTTAGAAATGTTCCGTTATCAGGAAAAATGCCCAGAAAAGTTTGGCACTGGGGAATGATGACCAAGCAGGACTAAGCACATATCAACACACCCCTGCCTCTTAACCACCCTTGGCTGTAACCATTTTTCATCACCGATCCGGAGTAAATGCCGTGCCTTTATAAATTTTTCGTTTTTGATACTCTTTTTACGGTCACCACCGCCATAAGGCCCAGTGAGGAAGAAATCGATGGAACGAGAAAAAGGCCCCGACTCGAAACTTGAACAGGCAAAAACCTGGGTACGAAACATCCAGGAGCAACTCTCCGGAGACGGCCCTTACGAGAGCACATGGGC
>JAUWDC010000113.1 GCA_030608985.1 Desulfobia sp.
CCCTTGCTTCCCCAGTTATTGAGATCATGGGCAATACTATGACAGTCGCCACAGCTTGGGAATTTTGCAAGAATTCCTTCTGGATGAGGTTTACCATGACAATCTTCACATCGTGGAACCATTTTATGTTTTTCCTGATGACAGGTGACACAGGCAACATCATGATGTTTAGCAGGGCTGGCCTGGAGAAGCGCATAGGCCTCATCATGACAGGCGGCACACTGAATTGAAGGCACATCTTCCGCATAGGCAACGGCAAGCGGCTTATGGGCCTCATGACAACGGTTACAGTCAGCCTGAACAATATTTTCAGAATGGGAATCATGACAGACGAGACATTCAGGGACCAACGGATGAGTCTCGGCATGACAGAATGAACAGGCCAATTCGGTATGGGCGCTTACATTTGCATCAAGTTTTTCTTTCTGCTCGGTATGACAGGTGAGACAGGGGCCGGTGATATCATCGGCAAGTTTAAAGTTTAAGGGTGAATGCGGGTTGGAATGGCAGCTGAGGCAATCTTCCAACTCAAAATGAAGAGTTCCTTCATGACACTTGCTGCAGGCCGGAATAATTTCTTTTACGTTTGGCGGATGACCATCATGACAATCCATACAGGTCACTTCCGTTTTATGTTTGCCTCCGGCGGCATCCACATCTTTAGGCGCGTTCGCATGACATTTGACACAGTCGGTGTTGTCAAGAGCTACCATGCCGGCTGCATCAACGGATTGAGCGCTGGCCATCAGCATCCCGACCATCATCACACAGCCTAATCCAACAAAATGAGCAATTTTTCCTTTTAACACAATCTCCTTCCTCCTTTTTATTCCTCTCCCAAGGTTGATGAATAATATATCTGAAAAAATAGAGTCCCACCTCTATCCTTTCAGTTCTTCATTAAATAACATTGATCAAAACAGGGCAACAAACTATCTGTTTATATGCAAAAAATATACCCTCGAAGCCTACTATAGAGCAGTGTTTATGAAGCTAGTAAAAATGAAAGTCGGCGATACCGGCATGGTCGGTTCCCTGGGCTACGTGAACCGCTGAATATCGAACAAGAAATGTCGAATATCGAAGGAAGGTACCTTCTCAATTAAAACATCTTCCGTCCTTTATTATTCGATATTCCTTGTTTACCCCGCAAGGGGGTATAAACTTTATTCGATATTCAAAAAAATCACTCTCTCCGACTGGGTTATTTACCCCATACCAGAAAGACAAAAAAAGGGGAAGGGGCATTTACCCCTGCAATCAGGAAAACAGTACGCGGCAGAAGCGGCGTTTGCCGACTTTTAATAGAACCTCACCCTCGGCTTTCACCTGATATTCGATATCACTTATTTTTTCGCCCTCAACAGTTACTGCATTCTGTCCTATCATCCGGCGGGCCTCTCCAGTACCTTTTACCATCCCAGCGGCAGCAAGAAGTTTTGGAAGCCAGATAGTGGCCTCATCAACAGCAATTGTTTTTTCAGGAATATCCTCAGGCAGATCGTGTTGTTTAAATACTCTTTCAAAATTTTCTTCCGCTTTTATGGCGGCTTCTTCATCATGGAAACGGCTTGTCAGCTCCCGTGCCAGCTGCTGTTTTACCACTTTGGGATGCATTTTTCCAGATTCAGTATCTGCTTTTAATCCAGCAATCTCACTGCTACTCAGGTCACTGAGCAAATCGTAATAACGCCACATGAGCTCATCAGACACCGAAAGCACTTTTCCATAAATATCGCCGGCACTTTCTGTGATACCAATATAGTTGCCAAGAGATTTACTCATTTTGTTGACGCCGTCCAGTCCTTCAAGAAGCGGCATGGTCAAAACAACCTGGGGTTCCTGCCCTGCATCGCGCTGAAGATCCCGACCCATAAGAACATTAAAGAGCTGGTCAGTTCCTCCCAACTCGACGTCTGCCCGCATGGCAACGGAGTCATATCCCTGAACAAGAGGGTACAGAAATTCATGGATACTTATTGGACGATGATTCTCGAAGCGCTCACGAAAATCCTCCCTTTCAAGCATTCTGGCGACGGTGAGCTGGGAAGCAAGTCTGACAAAATCATAGGATGACAGTTTGCCCAGCCACTCACTGTTAAACATGATGACTGTTTTATCTGGATCAAGAATCTTAAAGATCTGCTCTTTATAGCTCTCGGCATTACGGGCGACATCTTCTTCCGTCAGGGCCTTGCGGGTTTCAGATTTTCCGGTGGGATCGCCGATCATGCCGGTAAAATCACCAATCAGAAACATAACTGTATGCCCCAGATCCTGGAAATGTTTCAACTTCTGAATCAACACCGTATGCCCTAAGTGAAGATCCGGGGCAGTGGGGTCAAACCCGGCCTTAATCCGCAATGGAACACCTGTTTCCTGGGACTTTTCCAGTTTTTTGATCAATTGTTCCCGGGAGATAACGTCAACTGCACCTCGTTCGATGAGTTCTACCTGTTCGTCGATACTGTATTTCATAAAAGTTTTAGGATGTAAATTTTAATGAACTACTTAAGTTTTTACTAAAAGCTAAAGGCCAAAAGCTATTTCGCATATTCGACCGCCCGCGTTTCCCGGATAACAGTCACCCTGATCTGGCCTGGATAGGTCAATTCCTTTTCTACTTTATTGGCAATATTCCTGGATATCATTGTTGCCTCGGCATCAGAGACGTCACTACTGTTGACAATGATTCGAATTTCACGACCAGCCTGGATTGCATAGGACTTTTCAACCCCTTTAAACGAATGGGCAATTTTCTCAAGATCCTCCAGCCGCTTGACATATGATTCCAGCATTTCTTTACGGGCGCCAGGACGGGCACCTGACAAGGCATCAGCCGACTGAACAAGAATATCCAAAAGGCTTTCCGGTGGGACATCTTCATGATGGGCGGCTATGGCATGCACTACTTCAGCTTTCTCGCCATATTTTTTAGCCAGATCAGCACCAATGCTGGCGTGGGATCCCTCGACCTCGTGATCTACCGCCTTTCCAATGTCGTGGAGTAGTCCGGCTCGCTTGGCCTGCTTGACATTAATTCCAAGCTCAGAAGCCATTACACCACAGAGAAAAGCGACCTCAAGAGAATGTTGAAGTACATTCTGGCCAAAACTGGTTCTGTATTTCAAGCGGCCAAGAAGCTGTATCAATTCAAGGTGTACGCCATGGGCCCCGACATCAAAAGTTGCCTGCTCCCCTGCCTCCCTCATGGTGACATCAAGTTCCTTGCTTACCTTGTCTACAATTTCTTCAATCCGTGCAGGGTGAATGCGGCCATCGGTAATAAGCTGTTCCAGTGCCCGCCTGGCCACCTCACGACGCACAGGATTGAATCCGGAAAGAATAACCGCCTCAGGGGTATCATCAATGATCACATCAATTCCTGTAGCAGCTTCAATAGCCCTGATATTCCGACCTTCACGGCCAATGATTCTTCCCTTCATTTCATCGTTTGGAAGAGGCACAACCGAAACTGTCTTTTCAGCAACATACTCCCCTGAATACCTTGCAATGGCAAGGGCCAGTATATTTTTGGCCTTTTTATCGGCCTGCATTTTCATTTCGTTTTCGATCCGGACGATAGCCTTGGCCGCTTCCATCCTCGCTTCGGATTCTATACTTTCAGTCAGAAGTTTTTTGGCCTCTTCTCTGGAGATGCCGGATATATTTTCGAGCTTACTACGTTGCTGATCAACAAGATTATTGACTTCCTGCTTTTGCTTGAGGACATTTTTTTCTTCTTCGTCAACAAATTTCTTCTTATTCAAGAGATCCATTTCCCGCTTATCCAGCAGGTCTATCTTTCGATTCATCTGCTCTGACTTCTGGATCAATCGTTTTTCTTCAGACAAGACCTCGGTCTTCAGTTCTTTAATCTCTTTTTCAGCTTCTTTCCTGAGACGAATTTCTTCATCTTTTGCCTGTAGCAATGCCTCTTTTTTTATATTCTCGGCATCACTCAGAGCATTTTCGATGAGCTTTCGGGCCTGTTCTTCAATATTTTGCTGTTTTGCCTCAATAAGCTGCTTGCGAACCAAAAAGCCAGCCAGCACTCCTCCTACAAAAACAACGGCAATTATAGCAAGTTGTGTAATATCCACAAAAACCTCTTATATGAAAAATTATGTCAGGAACATACCTGCTTGCGAAATTAACGGATTTCACCATAGGGTTAGGCTAAAAGTAATACCAACCCAAAACGAAATACCGCTGCAGGATAAGAGAGGGAGTAACGAGACTACGACACGACTATCTTATGACAAGAAAAAAACCAGATGAATTCTTCGCCTTGAAGCCGATTCTATTTTGCCGGACGCATTCTGCCCGACAAAACATAGATGGGAAAATGTGGGGTCCATTTCATAGTGATGAGATGTATTATTAGTGCCTTACAGCTTGTTTTGTATAAAAAACAACAAGAAATAAAAAAAATACTATTAAAATAAAATAGTTAGAACTACTGTTAAGACACTTATCCCGTTCACTCGGGGCTAAAACCTGAGGTTATCAGATGTAACATTTTCATTCCGTCGTAACCAATTCCTTCCTACTCTTACTGCATCAAAAATTGTTTTACTGCACTATATTAAAACTGCCTTTCCGGCAGATTGTTTACAAAAACCCCACCTTGGCGGTGTCAACAGCACCATCGAAGCCTGATTGACAGGTGGGAAGACCCATACTCCACGCAAGGAATTAAACCGAAGTAAATTTTCTTTTATGAAGCAGAGAGGTTTCCCTCGATGTATGTATTGGCTCGAACTAACTGTCAATCACCTACCAGGCAGGGGACTAAATGAATTAAAAATTAAGAATTGAGAATTAAAAATTAAGGTACTTTTCTAATAGATATTTCAGTTATTCATAATTCGTAATTCGTAATTCTCAGGTAAGCGAGTTTGCGAGACTCCGATTCATCTTTTTTGTTTTTCCGATACATCAAGATTATCGCTGACTTTACCAACAATAGCGTCAACTCTATGCTTGTATTTCTCAAAATCTCGTTTGAGTTTAACATATTTTCCGGCCATATTGAGGCTTGTCAAAATAGCAAGTTTGTTGACAGGCAACGATGATGATGACCTTGCGTATGACTCAAACTGCGATCTTACCAAATCTAATATTTCCGCCACATCTTCTTCAGATGCGTCTGAATATAATGGGTATTCCTGGCCGAGAACTTCGAATTTGACCAACCTTTCCACAAAAACACCCTATTCTTTACAGGAACTGTTAGAATCTATTTTCTTCATACGTAATATAACGTGATACCAAAATAAATTTAGAGAGGCAATAGCTTTATGCTCCGCCATTCATACTGAACAGTTGTGGTGAAGCTGCTGGTGTCGCATCATCTTTCTCCTCAGGAGCATCTTGCCCTTGAGATGATTGATGTTGTTCCCATTTTTCTATAGAGCTTAAAATGCCTGATACTCG
>JAUWDC010000074.1 GCA_030608985.1 Desulfobia sp.
TTCTGCGTCCAGTACTACCCGTACGAGCGGCTGTCCGATGACGGTTTCCTGGCGAACTTCGCGACCGATGCCGAGCCGGCGATCGCGGTTCCGGACGGGATGCAGGTGAGGCCGGGAATGGAATACCTGACGCACCCGCACATCGTGTTCGAGATATGTCTGCATTTTCATCAATACATCAGCCAATTCTTCATCAACATCCGGTATTGTCTTGCCTGCACAGAATCGGAGAAGCCAGTAACGAATCCGCTCAACAACACTTGCTGTTTTTGCAATCGGACGCGCTGTCTGCTCCTGGGAAGCAAGATGATTAAATATGTCCTGTGCGTCCCCCATAAGGCCTGGGAGATACTCTTTCAGAAAGGAAGCTGCCCGGACAGTTTGCAGTAGGCAATAAATTGCCTGTGCCAGATCAGGCTGAGGGAAACAGCTAAAAAAATGACTGACAATAATTTCTTTGGAGACAGGGATGGTATTATAGCGTTGGACCAGGCTGGAACAGAGGTCGATATGGTTGCCGGTTGTCTGGCAATAGAGGTCTTTTTCGATAAAGGCCCATTGGAACGTTGCTATCAGCTTATAGAACAAAAAATTCTGCTGTTCATCATCAAAAGCTGAGATCTCTCTGGGCAGAAAGATAGTCGTCGTGTCCGTTGAAGCAAAAGGAGCGGGTTCAAGTAGTAGATTTTTATTAGCCAATCCACGCATATAGGGAAGAAGCCTTGCTGACACCTCTTCAAATGAGAGCCTCCCCTGACCGCGTATACGCTGAAAATAGATATTGTCCCTATCTGCCAGGAATGAACGTGCAGCCCGCAATCCATCAGCCTCAAAAATTTCCAGGATCCTTCTCACCCATTCAGGAACTTCATCTGGAGTGATCTGTTGCAGGGTCTTATCAAATTCTTCGAGGATGGAAAAACAAAGGGCGGTGCTGACCGGCCAGATAGCGGCTATCTGCTGAAAAATCAGATCGTCAAGACTGCGATCAAATCCGGCAATCAGACTGATGAGCTCCTCCTGCTCCCATTCGTTGAGATACTCAGGAGGAATTATACGCCACAAACGATCTTCAAATTGCTCCTTGACCATTACATCTCCCGCTAGAAAACAGCGCTAATCATCTCATCTATGGCAGCAATCAATTCAGCATCATCGGTAAGGACCTCAGAAATGGTCGCCCGGCATGTTTCACGGGGAGGTATTCCCTCTTGTATCAATATTCCGGAATGAACAAGAAGACGTGTACTTGCCCCCTCCGGCAGTCCGGAGTCCTTGAGTCCACGAGTCATTTCAGCAATACGAACCAGTGAACGGGCCATATTTTCATCAACACCTGCCTCGTGGCTGACAATAGCGATTTCAAGTGACGGCTCAGGATAATTCAACTCCAGGGCAATGAAACGCTGACGGGTGGATTGTTTTAAATCTTTCAGAACTGATTGATAGCCGGGATTGTAGGATACCGCCAACATAAACTCAGGAGGTGCCGTGAGCAGTTCGCTCCGTTTTTCAATGGCCAGCTCACGGCGGTCGTCTGCAAGAGGATGAATAACCACAGTGGTGTCTTTTCTGGCCTCGACCACTTCATCAAGATAACAGATTGCCCCGTGGCGGACAGCAAGGGTCATCGGTCCATCCATCCAGAATGTATCTCCCCCCCTGATCAGGTAGCGTCCGACTAAATCACTGGTGGACAGATCATCGTGACAAGATACGGTAATGAGCGGTCTTCCAAGCTTCCAGGCGAGAAACTGCATAAACCGTGTTTTTCCGCTGCCGGTGGGGCCCTTGAGCAGGAGAGGGATACCATTTCGGTAAGCAGCAAGACCGATGGTCAGCTCATTTTTCTGCTCAAGGTAAAAAGGCTCCTCAACAATACGGTGCTCCTCAATCTTTTTACTTTTTGACTCCATTTTCGTCCCTGCCCGTTAACACTCACACTCTTTATTTGCAATATCTTCAGCGTTCTTATACACATCAATCTGGTCAAAATTACTGCATCGATAAATCTCTGCTGCCGAAGGAGCAATATTTTTTACACGATCCATATATTCCTCTACGCTGGGCAGACGTCCCAAAATAGCTGCAACTGCCGCCAGTTCGGCAGAGGCAAGATAGACATTTGCTCCAGTCCCCAGCCTGTTAGGAAAATTTCGGGTCGACGTGGAAACAACAGTGGCATTATCTTTTACCCTGGCCTGGTTGCCCATGCACAGAGAACAGCCGGGAATTTCTATCCGCGCCCCTGATTTCCCGAAAATACTGTAATAGCCCTCCTCGGTGAGAACCTGCTTGTCCATAATGGTAGGAGGAGCTATCCACAAGCGGGTTGGGAGATCCCCCTCGCCATCCAGCAACGTGCCGGCAGCCCTGAAGTGACCGATATTGGTCATACAGGAACCGATGAAAACTTCATCAATCTTTTCTCCGGTCACATCAGAGAGAAGTTTGACATTATCAGGATCATTCGGGCAGGCAAGAATAGGCTCTTTAATTGTACCCATATCAATCTCGAGAACCGCTGCATAATCGGCATTGTCATCTGCCACGAGCATTTCAGGATTTTCAAGCCACTTCTCCATGGCCTCTATTCTCCGTCCCAAAGCCTTGCTGTCCTGGTATCCTTCAGCAATCATCCATTTGAGCAGAACAATATTAGATGTAAGAAACTCAACAACGGGCTCCTTGTTCAGCTTAATGGTGCAGGCAGCTGCCGAACGTTCAGCAGAGGAGTCAGTAAGTTCAAATGCCTGCTCCACTTTTAAGTCGGGGAGTCCTTCAATTTCAATAATCCGCCCGGAAAAAATGTTCTTTTTTCCCTCTTTGGCAACGGTCAGCATTCCCCGCTCTATGGCGCAATAGGGAATGGCATTAACCAGATCCCGCAGGGTTATTCCCGGCTGCATTTCTCCTGTAAACCGGACCAAAACCGACTCCGGCATATCAAGGGGCATGACACCGGTTGCCGCGGCAAAAGCAACGAGACCTGAACCTGCCGGAAAGGAAAGACCAATGGGGAAACGAGTATGGGAATCACCTCCTGTTCCCATGGTGTCAGGAATAAGCATGCGATTAAGCCAGGAATGCACGACGCCGTCACCAGGTCGCAAAGCCACACCGGACCGGGTTGAAAAAAACGATGGTAATGTCTTGTGGGCCTGAACATCCACCGGTTTCGGGTAGGCTGCAGTATGACAAAATGACTGTAATACGAAATCAGCTGAAAAACCGAGACAGGCCAGGTCCTTGAGCTCGTCACGGGTCATTGGGCCCGTGGTGTCCTGGGAGCAGACCGTTGTCATCTTCGGTTCACAATACCCACCTGGGTGGACACCTTCAAGTCCGCAGGCGCGGCCAACAATTTTCTGAGCCAGGGTATATCCTTTCCCTGTATCTGCGGCTGGCGCCGGCTTTCTGAAAATATCTGAAACAGGAAGATCAAGCGCTTCGCGGGCACGACCTGTAAGGCCACGGCCAATAATGAGCGGGATACGGCCACCGGCCTGCACTTCATCTATCAGCACGTCTGTTTTCAGTGCGAATGTACAGACATCTTCCCCTGTTTCATTATTTTTAACGACTCCTTCGTAGGGATATATATCAACAACATCGCCCATGGCAAGTTTAGAGACATCACACTCGATAGGCAATGCACCGGCATCTTCCATGGTATTGAAAAAGATAGGAGCAATTTTACCGCCAAGGACATATCCACCGGCCCGCTTATTCGGAATAAAAGGAATATCAATACCGGTATGCCAGAGAACCGAGTTTGTCGCAGATTTACGGGAAGAGCCTGTTCCGACCACATCACCTACATAGGCCACCGGGTATCCTTTCTTTTTCAGTTCAACGATGGTCTCCAGGGCATTTCCTTCAAGACCGGGACGCGGGTCCCTGAGCATGACATTAGCATGCAATGGAATATCAGGCCGGGACCAGGCATCAGTAGCCGGGGACAAATCGTCGGTATTGGTTTCTCCCGGCACTTTAAAAATGGTAACGGTAATTTTTTCAGGCAATTTCGGGCTGCGTGTGAACCATTCAGCATCAGCCCATGACTGAAGAACCTGTTGAGCAGAACTGTTGCCGGCGCGCGCCTTTTCCTTAATATCATAAAAGGCATCAAACATCAGCAGGGTATGGGAAAGGGCCTTTACAGCTGCAGGAGCAAGCTCGGCATCATCCAAAGCATCTATGATCGGGTTAATATTATACCCGCCAAGCATTGTTCCTAACAACTCCACAGCCTTCACCCTGTTAATAAGGGGACAAACACTGTTGCCTCTTGCTATATCTGCCAGAAACTCTGCTTTTACAGCAGCGGCTTCATCTACTCCGGCCGGCACACGGTTGGTGATAAGATCCAGCAAAAAATCCTCCTCGCCTGCTGGAGGGTTCTTCAATAATTCTATAAGGTCAGTCACCTGCCGGGAATTAAGAGGTAGTGGCGGGACTCCTTCGGTGTTACGTTCTTCAACATGTTTACGGTATTCGTCAAGCATCAAATGCTCCTCCTGGTTACTATGCTATATTCTGTTTCTCCCGGTAATTGCAACATCCGGGGGAATATTTTTATTTTCCTGTTACGCGCAGAAGCACCATAATAAAAAGAGAAGGCTCATGCAACTGCATGACGCATCTTCTCTTATTTCGAAAGATAATATTTCAACTTTTCGATTTGATATATCTATTTTAAATTATAGATACTTTTTTGAACCATAAAATATCGAACAAGGAAATAAGCGCAGACTTCGATACCGAATGTCGAAATGAGGAAGAAATGGGAAAAAAGCGGAAACCGCAGACATCATGATCTCCCGCTTAGGAAGTGAAATAAAAGAGAAAATTAAAAAAAGGAGAAAAGTCGCAATCAAATCCTGATGTCAGCAATTGGCCCTTCATAGACAACAGGTGTAATACCGCGATCGGAAAGAACGCGTGCAGGTGCTTCCTGGATCCGCGCCATGAAGACTTTATCGCAATCATCGATAATGTCGGCTACCCATTCGAGCATATCTCTATCAAAAACGCCATAAGGAAGCGGCTCGGAAACCCTCTCGTCAATGAACTTCAGCCCTTTTTTATCCTGCTCATAAATTAAAAAACGATCAGCATGACTGAATTTTTCATCGACCTTGACTCTATCACTTGATACCACCGCAATCCGCATTGTTACGCCTTTGACATATTTTGAATTTTTTTGATTGAGCAATAACTACCACTCCAATCTCTTCGCTTTCCTGCTTTATAGTTCAATATGCATGCCAGGCTTTTCATTCTCCAGGTAAATTTTCACAACATACTGATTTCCCCTTAAAAAGTTTTTCCCAACCAATAATAACAAGGAAACTATGATGTAATTATTTTGACGAATTGCCGAACTTATGTTCAATATCTTGAACATTTCAAGACATGAAAGGTCATATAATTATTAACGAGTGAAGATTACAGGAAAAGATACGGTTCAATTTTTTCAACCTGCATTGTAATTGTTCAGCAACACTTCATCCGGAGTCTACGCTTATCTGCTGAACAATTACAACTGGATGTTTGGCTAAATTATTAACCCCACCTAAATAATTACCCTGCATTTACAAGGAGAGTAACGTGGCACAAAACACTACCACCCCAAGCGGATACGTCAAAAAAGAAACCATGATTCTGGTTGCCCTCATTGCTTTTGTGATCGGCTTTATGGGGGGAATAATTTTTTACATTTTCAAATCAGATTCCAACCCGGCACTACAACAGCAGAGCCAGGTTCAGCAGCAGACTAACCAGGATGAAAGTGCCATTATGGCACTTGAGCAGGAAGCACTTGCCAACCCGAACAACCGTCAGGCGTGGGTCACTTTAGGGCATAAGTATTTTGACACACAAAATTTTGACAAGGCAATATTTGCTTACAACAAGGCCCTGGAGCTGAACCCTAATGACGCTAACGTCCTTACTGATCTTGGCGTAATGTACCGGCGCAGCAATAGACCTGATGATGCCATTGACGCATTTAACAAGGCCATTGCAATTGACCCTAGCCATCCTACCTCCAGGTTCAACAAGGGTGTTGTATTACTCTTTGACAAAAAAGATAAGGAAGCCGGCCTTGCCGTATGGCAGGAACTTGTTGATATTAATCCCGAGGCGACTGCCCCCGACGGTAAGCTTGTTTCAGAAATTATTGCTACACTGCGGGCTAAAGATGAAGCCGCAAAGTAACAGAACAGGAGCGTATACGATTACAATATGAGTGAGGCTGCCAGCCATCCGGCAGCTTCACTGAACTCGCAGGAGGCACCAAGCACATCTCCTGTGACGCCGCCCAAAAGACGGTGAGCCCTGAAA
>JAUWDC010000278.1 GCA_030608985.1 Desulfobia sp.
GCATTTTCAAGAGATCCCCCAAGCGCCTTACCATTCTGGCGGAGATATTCCACTTCATGGAGAAAACCAAAAGTCCTTGCTGAAGCTATTTCCTGGAAAAAACTTTCTGAAGTAATCTCGAGAGACATGGACTGTTTCTGAATCATATCATGGTCAAAATCGATATCACAGCTTACTTTCATACCGTCATAAGGCAGAATACGAACCTCGGAAGAACCATTTTTGACAGAAATTTCCTTGGTAATCTTTAGCAATACTCTTTTCGATTGCTGCTTCTGGCGTTCAACTTTTCTGAGCAGATGTGTAAAAGGGCCGGCACTGCCATCCATAATAGGAACTTCGTCACTATCAAGTTCTATTGTGGCGTTATCTATGCCCATACCTATGAGGGCAGCAAGGAGATGTTCAGTTGTTCCGACTTGAACATCTTCCGAAGAAAGCGTGGTTGCTAAACGGGTATCTGAAATTTTATACATTGAAGCGGGAATAGTAATTCGGGAACCGAGGTCAGTTCGAACAAAACAAATACCGCTGTCTGGGGCTGCAGGTTTGATATAAAGATGTACAGGATTACCGGAGTGAAGCCCAACGCCGGCAAAGCTGATTGATTGCCTGATTGTATGCTGAAAGATGTCCATATATGTAAACTCGCAATTGCTGTATGATTTATTTGTATGAAAGTTTCAAGTTGAAGGATTTAACTCCTCTCAACAGTAGCATTTGCAAAAACCATTCCACGGAAAGCACCAAAAAAGAAAGGCGAGTAAATATACGGGTAATCAAAGAGATAAAATGAAACCTACATTAAAGGCTCACTCTAATTATGGACGAAAAGTGTGTGTAAAAAAACACACACACTGTCTTTTTCAACGCAGTTGGTTAAAGACGAACCTGTCAAACCCCTCTTCCGGGACAACGGACATACGCAGGGCCATGAGTGGAAAATCGCAGGTCATGTGTTTTAATTTCACCATGTCTTTTTCTGTTGTAATCAGGCCTTGTGCTCCTGTTTTTTTGGCATCCCGGATAAGTTCTTTCAGTTCTTCACCTGAATAGCCATGGTGATCCTTAAACACCTTAAAACCGGCAATATCAATATTCGCTCTGGTTAGTGTCCGCTGAAAAGACCCTGGAGATGCAAGTCCGCAAAAAGCAAACAAACTCTGTGTGGATAGTGATGATATATCATGCATACTCTCACTATGATCCATTATTGCACTTGGCTGGTATGCTGCCAAAAAAGTGGGGATAGCGGGAAAACGTTTTGCCAGAGCCTTCTGAATTGCCAGGGCCCTCTCTCTGTTTTCCTCATCCACGCACGTCAACATAAAGCAATCCGCACGCTGGAGAGCTTTAAGAGGTTCACGCATGTCACCACCTGGAAAGATCCTGTTGTTCCCTAAAAAGCTGTCAACCTTGAACAGAACAACATTTAGATCACGGGAGAGAGCAAGATGCTGGAACCCATCATCAAGTACAATTATTCCAGCCTGAAAATTATCAATTGCATACTGACCTGCGCTACTTCTCTTTTTCGAAGTCAAAACCGGAACGCCAGGAAGACTTTCGGCAATAAGAACAGGCTCATCTCCAGAAAATTCAACATCCGAAATTATCTTATTCCCATCAGAAACTATATGGACCTCACTGGTGCTTTTACTTTTATAGCCCCTGCTCACAATCACTGGCTTCATATCGGCCAAAAGCTGACCAAGGTAAATGGTTACGGGTGTTTTTCCTGTTCCTCCCATTGTAAGATTGCCGACACTTACGACCGGGACGGATAAGCGATGCTGCTTCAGAACCCCTTTTTCATACAATGCAGTCCGAAGCGACATAAGCCAACCGTATAGAGGCGAAAACGGACGGCCAAGGGCAAACAATATGTTAATATTCTGTTTGCTCATAGTATCGACCTCAACAAATCAATATGCCGCTCTGTAACTCCCTGCCTGCTCCGCACAAATTCAGCAGCCCTGTTGCCATACGAGTCGAGAACCTCAGGATTCGCCAGAAATTCTTTTATTTCTCTTTCCATATTTTCTTGCGAACTGACCTGTATTGCTACTTTTTCCTCCAACATATCAGTGACAATATCTATAAAATCTTCCATATGGGGACCGAACAATACAAGTTTGCCTTTTGCAGCTGGTTCAAGAGGATTATGACCTCGATAGGGAACAAGGCTGCCCCCTACAAACGCAAGATCGGCAAGACTATAAACAGCAGCTAACTCACCTAATGTATCCAGAATCATTCCATGTGCCTCATCAACAGGCTCCCCTGTTCTGAGGAACATTTTGATACCTTTTTTTTCTGCTAATTGTTTAATGGAATGGGCCCGGTCTATTTCTCTCGGTGCTATAACAAGAAAAAAATCCGGATACTTCTCTTGCAACTTATTACATACATTTAATAAGATTTCTTCTTCTCCAGGATGAGTGCTGCCGGCCACCCATACCGTTTTTTTCTCTGGAATAGAAAAGCGATGACTGTCTAGGGTGCTCTCTGCACTGGAAGAAGGTGTCAGCACATCATATTTGAGATTTCCCAATCGTGTAACCTTTTCTTTTGGGACTCCAATGGCGCTAAACATGATAACGTCATCTTCGCTTTGCACAGCCAGCATGCGTAGCGAATTGAACATGGGTTGAAACAAAAATCTGAATCGTCGGTAATTAACATATGCTTTTTCAGATATCCTGCCATTAACCAAAACAGCAGGAATGTTTCTCTTTTTCAGGTGGCTGAGAAAATTAGGCCAAAAATCTGTTTCAACCAAGATAAAGAGGTCCGGCTTGACAGTTGTAATAAAAAAACGGGCAACCCAATAGATATCAATTGGAAAAGAAATAAAAGAATCTACTAAATCTGCTAAGGTACCCTTGGCATGCTGCTCTCCAGATCTGGTTGTCGATGAAAACAGTATGACAGATTCAGGAAATTCTTTCCGTATACTCTGGATAAGAGTTCGTACCGATGACACTTCACCAATGGAAAGAGCATGAACCCAGATCCGCTGCTTACTGGTGTCTATTTGGGATATTACATTGGCAAGACCAAAACCAAGTCTCTTTAAAATACGTCCACGATATTTTGGCTTGAAAATTATGACGCCCACTATTACTGGTGCTAGAATTATGAGCCCGAGCAATTGAATGAAATT
>JAUWDC010000025.1 GCA_030608985.1 Desulfobia sp.
AAACCTTTTCATGTGCTTGTACGAAGCGTTGATAACGGATATAGAAGAGTATAGGGAAAGGCTCACAGAACTCCTTGATAGTCAGGAGACTATTGAAGAAGAAATCAAAATTTTTTACCGAAACAATGATATCAGTACTATCATGGGATTTCTTCGAAATATAGATGGAGACCGAAGCACTCTCGGTGGCCTGGAAGGTGGTATGACCAGTGGCTTTTCTGAAAGCCTTGAAAGTAAAATGAAAGTGCTTCCCCCTCCCAGGGTAATTGAGGAGCTGCCGATTCTGCCTCCTCTCACTCCTCTCCCGCAAATAAAAAAAGAATTAAAGAAACTGGCCGAACAGGCTTTCAAGCTCCATGAAGATGGATTCCTTGTATAATGAAGCCGTTAGCCTTTAGCCTTTAGCCTTAAAAAAATATCCAATGCAGCCACATTATAGCTCATTACCCTTTTCATTGATCGCCCTCGCTGCAGGGCTCGGTTTACTTGTTGCCAGCGGGGAAGCATTGGTCTCCGGAGCAGTGAGGCTGGCTGGACGCTGGGGCATGAGCCCCCTGCTTATTGGTCTTACTGTTGTTGCTTTTGGCACATCGACACCTGAACTCTTTATCAGCCTTTCCGCCAATCTTCAGGGGCAGCCAGACATCCTGGTAGGCAATGTTATTGGCAGCAATATTGCCAATGTCGGCCTTATCCTGGGTTGCTGTGCCCTTATCAAACCTATCCGTGCGCCCTTTTCCTTTTTTGCGACAGAGCTTTCCTGGGTGCTGACAGCCAGTTTTGTCCTGGCAGGGCTCACTCTTTATGGGACGTTTAACAGGATTTCCGGTCTTCTGTTTATCGGCGCCCTTATTCTTTTCAGTTATTTTTCATACAAAAGCGGGTCGGCCCAGCCACCAGAAAAGGATGCACCTCCAAAATCATCCTATTTCCCCTGTATCGCCCTCTGTACCATCGGGTTTACCGGCCTTGCCTATGGTGCACATATTTTTATCACCGGAGCTGTAGATGTTGCCCTCTATTTCAATATTTCCAGCCTGGTGATCGGGCTTACAATAGCAGCCATTGGAACTTCCCTGCCGGAGCTGGCCTCCTCTCTTTCAGCAATTCGCAGGGGTGAGCCTGGCCTTCTTCTTGGCAATGTTATCGGCAGCAATCTTTTCAACCTTCTCATGGTGATGGGAACCGCTGCTGTTGTCAAACCCTTTGCCTTGCAGCATCAGCTACTCTATCGAGATATTCCCGTGATGATTCTTTTTTCAGCTATATTGGCACCATTGTTTTATTATGGTAACAAAATAACCCGAATCCATGGTTTTTTATTGCTCCTGGCTTACGGGGGATATATCTTCCTTCTTAAGCCATAACTGTTCATTTAAACGCATATTTTTGATTTATGATTGCAGATTGAATAGAAGAAAACAAATCTGCAATCCAAAATCCAAAATCTAAAATCTTATTATACTCATGAAAAACAGATACGACGAAAAGGAAGCACAGGTCTATATTGAAAAATACAACGACTGTCCGAAAGAACTGGCCCTGCGAGTATATACCTCCAGATTGATTGGCCAGGAAGAGTCTCTTGTCCTCCATGGTGGCGGTAATACCTCAGCCAAGAGTCGAATCACCAATATTCTTGGCAAAGACATGGACGTTATTTTTGTAAAAGGTAGCGGTTGGGACTTGGGTGCAATTGAACCGCAGGGCCTTCCCGGTCTTGATCTTGAGTACCTCAAAAAGCTCCGCTCTCTTGAGATCTTGAGTGATGAAGAGATGGTCAATCAATTCCGAACTCATCTTTTAGACGCCTCATCACCCAACCCTTCTATTGAAACACTCGTGCACTCCTTCCTCCCCCCCGCCTTTATTGACCATACCCACGCAGATGCTATTGTCACACTTACCAATTTAAATAACTGCGAAACCGTCCTTCGCGATGCCCTCGGTGACAAAATCGGCATCCTGCCTTTTATTATGCCTGGCTTTCCTCTTGCCAAGGCTGTGGCTGATTTATACGAAAGCAACCCTGGGATGAAGTGCCTGATTTTGCGGAACCACGGAATTTTCACATTTGGAGATGATGCCCGGACAGCGTATGACCGCATGATACACTTTGTCACCCTTGCGGAAAAATATATAGCCCGCCAGCCAGCGGCCCAGGAATATACGTCACCATCCGAAACCACTCCGGACGAGTCTGTTATTTTCCCTCTGTTGCGGGGAGCTCTGGCCCATACAGATCCCCAGGGCAACAATCGTATCTTTCACCTTCACCTCAGAAAAAATGCCCGGATACTGGCGGCTCTATCCCGCTCGGATGCCCGAGATCTCCTGGTAAGTGGTGTGTTGACGCCAGACCACGTAATCCGAACCAAGAATTATCCCCTCTTTCTTGACTTTACAGGGCTCAACAAAGAAGAGGAAATCTTGGATTTAATACAAAGTGAAATTGCATCCTACCAGGAAAGATATAATCGCTATTTTGCTGAACAGGTCAGAACGAAAAAAATTGACCGCACCCGGCTGGATTCCATGCCCAGGGTTATACTTATTAAAGATATAGGTATTGTCTCGGCAGGAAAAACACCAAAAGATGCCGTCATCTCGGCTGATATTGCCACCCACACTCTGGGAGCCAAGCTGCAAGGATCTCGTATTGGTCCCTATAAAGAGCTGGATGCCTCTTTTATTTTTGATATGGAATATTGGAGCCTGGAACAGGCCAAACTTGGAAAGGGATCTGCTCAACCCCTGGAGGGAAAAATCGCTCTGGTCACTGGAGGCGGCGGGGCCATTGCCTGTGGAATAGGAAGGCAGCTTCTGACGGCCGGTGCCCGGGTTTTCCTCACAGACATCGATGCTGCGCGCCTTCACAAAGTGGAAGAAATACTGGCAAGCCAGTTTGACAGCAGGATGATATCCTCCCTTACAATGGATGTCACTGATGAAGAATCTGTGCACGAGGGCATGAACACCCTGATACAGCAGGCCGGCGGTCTTGATATCCTGGTGCCGAATGCCGGTATAGCCCATGTTGCCCGGCTTGAAGAACTTGAAGACTCAACTCTGAAGAAAGTAATCGATGTCAACTTTATTGGTGTCTTCCAGGTGATAAAAGCTGCCATTCCCCTTTTTAAACGCCAGAATTTCGGTGGCCATATTATTATTAACAGTTCAAAAAATGTCTTTGCACCGGGAGCCGCTTTTGGGGCATACAGTGCTTCCAAGGCAGGAGCCCATCAACTTGGTAAAATTGCAGCCCTGGAATTAGCTGAAATTGGTGTCCGGGTAAACATGATTAATGCAGATGCGATTTTTAACGATCAGGATGTCAGCTCAGGTCTCTGGGATGTAGTCGGTCCCGACCGAATGAAATCAAGAAATCTTGATCCAGAGGGGTTGAAAGAGTATTATCGCCAGCGAAATCTCTTGAAAACAGAAGTTCTGGCTGATCATGTTGGCAATGCCGTGGTATTTTTTGCCAGCGGCCTCACCCCTACCACCGGTGCTACACTACCTGTTGACGGAGGAGTAGCAGGAGCGTTTCCACGATAAAAAATGAAACCACAGAGACCATAGAGCACACAGAGTTTTTTCGTTTTTCTCTGTGCTCTCTGTGTGCTCTGTGGTTCTAATAATCTTAAGGTATTACTATGGCAGAAATACGAAGCACATTAGACATGGTTCTGGAAAGGGCCGCCAGGATGGCAGCTGAGGCCGGCGACACCCAAAACAATGATGAAAAAATACAGGAAGGGATGAAGACAGCCGCTCTTTATATGCGCGGGGAAGATGTTGACCTCGTCAACACTCTCAATAATTGTCTGGAAGAAGACAAATCTCACTTCCAAAAAGGTATTGTGCGGGCTTTTCTGCGAAACATTATCCTTCCTCGGGAAGAGGATGACCAGGCCGGGTCCAACAGGGCCATGCAGGGCCTTCTTGAGGTGGGACAGGGCGAAGGGGATCTTCTCTCTCTCTTCAGTGATATGAAAAACATTTTGGATCGATACATAGAACATAAAAAACAAATCAAACAACAGCTTGAAGAGCAGTTTGCTCAGCAAATAGAAATGATGGAGCAAAATATGGCCCAGCAAACAGGGGTCAGCATGAAACTGGAGCCCGCCCAGCACCCAAAATTTGCCGAGGAATGGCTCAAGCTGCAGGGACAGCTGAATGAACAATATGGCCAAGCCCTCACCCAATTTAAGGAGCAGATTGAGCAGCGTCTTGGGATAATTACATGAAACTCTCTCTTCAGCTTTCCGCAGACGGAGATGCCTTGGCACCAGACTGGGAAAAGGCAAAAACTATTCTTCAGGACTGGTCACAGCAATATGATATAGCCTTGCCATCCCAGCTTTCTCCTGTGTGGCCCGATGGTGCGATTCTTCTGGAAACCATTTCCCCCGGAGAAGATATGTTGACAATGATCGGTTCATTAACCGAACAGTTTTACGACCTCGAAATAAACATTGAAATGGAAAGGCTATGACATCCTCGCTCTCAGCAATACAAAATAGTCTGAAGCGACGAAAGCTTGATGGCCTGCTCATTACCCAGCCTGAGAATCGTCGCTATCTCAGTGGGTATACCGCCACTGATTCTTCCATATCCGAGACTTCAGGTGTTTTGCTCATTCCGGTAAAGGGAACTCCTTTTCTATTGACGGATTCACGGTTTGAGCTCCATGCCAAAGAAGAGGCTGAAGGTTTTGACGTCGTTCTCTATCCAAAAGGGATGCTTGCTCTCTTAAAAAATCTACTTCCCAAGCTCAAAATAAAGCGTCTTGGCTTTGAGAGCCATTATATGCTCCACTCGTCAGCTGAAAAAATGTCCTCAGCGCTGGGTAAAAAGAACGTTGAGCTTGTTCCCCTTACCGACCTTGTAGAAAAAATGCGTCTCCGAAAACAATCAGAGGAAATAGAGAAGATACAAAAATCTGTGTTGTTAAATGAGGAGGTATTTCAGGAAGTGTTCAAGGGGCTGAAACCAGGAATGACTGAAGTAGAAGTCGCTCTTCAAATTGAAACCACCATGCGTCTCAAAGGTGCCGAAAGGCCATCATTTGACACCATTGTCGCCGGTGGCCCAAATGGCGCATTACCCCATGCCGTTCCGTCCAATCGCCCTCTCAAAAAAGGTGAGCCTGTTGTCATTGATATGGGGCTGATCCTCGATGGTTATTGCTCCGACATGACCCGCACTGTTGTTCTTGGCACCCCTGACAGCAAAACAAAAAAGCTTTTCAGGCTGGTTCGTAAAGCCCAGAAGGCCGGCATGGCTGCAATCAAGGCAGGAGTTGTCGCCAAAGATGTTGACAGGGCTGCCCGCCAGGTAATCGAGAAAGCCGGTTATGGAGATAAATTCGGTCACGGCCTCGGTCATGGTGTCGGGATAGCTGTTCACGAGCCGCCGTCTCTCAGTAAACGCAGTAGAAAAAAACTGAAAGAGGGCATGGTGGTCACCGTGGAACCAGGCATATATCTTCCCGGATGGGGCGGTATTCGACTGGAAAATATGGTGGAAGTCAGGGCTGACGGCTGCCGGAACTTCAACAAAGACACAACATTTCTTGATATTTAGTGCCTTAGTCCTTAGCTTCTGCCAAAAAACAAGAAATTGGGAAATGTTTAGTGAAATGACCATGTTACACTTGCCGTCAAGGCACTTATCCTAAAAAATTCTAAGTCCATTTCCGCTTTAGAGGGTTAGACTATGAAAGAGCTTCGTGATACCATAAAAGATTTTAATAATGAACGAGACTGGCACCAATTCCACTCGCCGAAAAATCTTGCCATGGCCCTCATGGTGGAAACAGCAGAACTTCTTGAGCATTTTCAATGGCTTACCCAGGAACAAAGCCGAAATTTAGACCCTGCCAAAAAAGAAAAAATAAGTGAGGAAATTGGTGATATACTCATCTACCTGGTGAACCTGGCAGACAAACTTGACATCGACCCGCTCCAGGCTGCACAAAACAAGGTTAAAAAAAACCGAAAGAAATACCCTGTTGACAAATCCAGAGGAAAATCACTCAAATATGATGAACTCGCATAAAGTCGTAATTTGAATTATCGCCACCATTAATATCAAAAAGTTACAAAAGATTCACGCGGCGTATGAGTGCTTTTTTCGAATACGTCAAATATGATGAACTCGCATAACATAATTATGATCCATCAGCATGCCAACACCTAAAAATATCCTGTCTCCATCCCCCCGCTCTGTCTACCCTGACTGCATTCGTCCTGCTCTTACAATCGAACTACAGAAAAATGCCGAAAAATGTGTCGAATGCAAACTCTGTGTGAAGGAATGCCAATTCCTAAAAAAACACGGGACTCCAAAGCAGATTGCCTTGCTCTATGATCCAACTTCTCCGGAAGGCGAGTACCTCCCTTTTGAATGCAGCCTGTGCCGGTTATGCGAGGCGGTGTGTCCTGACAAAATCGGCCTCAACCCCGCCATGATGTTTCTTGAAATGCGCCGGGAGGCTGTTGAAAGAGGTGGCGTACATTTGACAAAGCATGGCAGGATTCTCAACTATGAAAAGCGGGGAACGTCAAAGCGCTATTCGTATTATGGGCTTCCTGAAAAGTGTGATACAATTCTCTTTCCAGGATGCACCTTGCCGGGAACCAGGCCGGACAAGGTAATGGCACTCTTTGAGCATCTTCAAAAAAGTATTCCTTCCTTGGGTATAGTACTCGACTGTTGCACCAAACCATCCCACGATCTTGGGAGAAACACGCATTTCCAGACGATGTTTGGCGAAATGAAAGAGTATCTTCTGTCCTGCGGCATCAGACATATTCTGGTTGCCTGCCCGAATTGCTACAAGGTATTCCGTCAATATGGCGGCGACCTTACAGTAAAAACTGTGTACGAGCACCTCGCAGAAACCGGGCCTCCGGCAACAGAAAACATTTCCGCCTCCATCACAATTCATGATCCATGCAGCACTCGTCATGAAATAGGTATCCAACAGGCTGTTCGAAAACTCGCTACTCAAAAATCTCTGTCTATCACGGAAATGGCACATAATGGTCCCAAAACTCTCTGCTGTGGCGAAGGGGGGTCTGTCAGTTGCGTGGCCCCAGAACTGGCCCAGGAGTGGGGAAAACGCAGGAAAGCGGAAGCTCAGGGGACGAGAATTCTTACATACTGCGCGGGTTGTGTCTATTTTCTCAGCTCCGTGAACCCCGTAAGCCATATTCTGGACCTGATTTTTGAGCCCCGAAAGACTCTTGCCGGCAGAGTAAGGGTCGCCAGGGCTCCTTTCACATATCTGAATCGAATACTCCTCAAAAAAAAGTTCAAAAAGAAAATTCAGGCTGCTGTGAGCAGAGAGAGAAATTTTTAAACGGAAGTAAGAACTCAGGGGAAATCATTTTCTTTCAGTTCCTTTAAAGAATAAAACGTGCCGCGCCAGTCAATCCCACCTGTAATAAGGGTCAACAAGACTGCTTTCCAAGTCATATAGATTCGAATATATGGTGTCAGGGGAAACCAGAGAATATGCTTTGGACTGATACCGCTTTTGAGTGCCGCTGACAGATAAAAGAGACCTGTCAATAAGACAATGGCAAGGTTAGCAGCCCTGGCAGGTGTAGCTGTGAAAAATAATGCCCACACCGGCCAGATGCTGATAAGAATCTGCAGAAACGTAAAAAAACAGAGCCTTCCAAAGCTATAGTTCAGGGCTGCAAAGGTATTTTTTAACAGCCCTTGGGTCATTTCCTTCAGAGAGCCGTACCACTTTACTGAAACAAAATGGTAGCCATACAGACAATCCTGCCGGAATCCGGACCTCTTTAAAGACTGGCCAAGCTTCAGGTCATCCAACGGACAGAGACGTATGGTTTTATGTCCCCCACTCTGCCAGTACGACTTGGCTTTGACAAGGTTAAAGGCACCAACACCGATAAAGCTTTGAGAAGATGGATCAGAAGCCTTCCACGGTCGCAAATAACTGACAAGTCCAACTCCGAGCTCTATGACAACCATCTGCAATACACTTGATGGTAGTATCGCTCTGAAAAAAAGAGTCAGATGGTCAAGGCTATGCTCCCTGGCATATGCTATTGCCCTTTTCAGGGTAGACGGTTCCATGATAACATCGGCATCAGTAAACAGCAGATAGTCTCCTTTGGCCTCCTGAGCTCCGCGGAAAAGAGCATGATTTTTGCCAAGCCACCCCGCGGGCAGTTCGTTAATATGGATGACCTGCAATCGGCTATGACGCTCCGACATCTCATCAAGGATGGCTCCGGTTCTGTCTGTTGAGCGGTCATTAAGGACAATTATTTCGAGGGGTTCATAGTCAAGATTGAGCAAAGAAAGGAGAGCTGCTCGTATATTCTCCTCCTCATTCAGAGCGGGTATGATGATCGATACAGAGGGCAGGGTACTCTCTTGAATTGGAGAGACATTATCAAGCCACTCTATTCTGTCTGCACCGCGAACGCCTTCAATTCCGAATGCCAGCATTCCGATCAGGGTAATCACTGCCAGCCAGAAAAAAATATCCATATTAGGATTCCTGTCTCTTGCATGAAAGTCTCTCACAAAGGCACAGAGTTCGCAGAGTTTTTTTCTCAGTGCACCCCAAGG
>JAUWDC010000041.1 GCA_030608985.1 Desulfobia sp.
GTCGGTGATATGGATGCCTGGTGTCTAGGCAGAGAAATAAAGAAAATTAATTCCGAGATACCTATTGTTCTTCTTGCTCACAGTGAACAGTCAGTAAAATCCGACCCTGCCATGTTAAGTTGCAAGGAAATCGACCATTATTTTATCTGGACTGCAGATCCGGATCTCTTGATGGCGATTATCAAAAATGTTGAGGATAGATTAAATGTAGCTGCAGATACTGAAAAAGCCGGGGTCCGAGTCCTCATAATTGTTGAGGATAACCCGGAATATCGTTCATTTCTGTTGTCCATTGTTTACCGGGAAGTTGTTAACCAGACACAGAAGGTACTTGCAGACAGCCTGAATTATGAACATAAGTTGCTTAAAATGAGGGCCAGACCCAAAATTCTTGTTGCCCAAAATTTTGAGGACGCCCTCCAATTATATGAACGTTTTAAGCCTTATGTTTTTGGTGTTATTTCCGATGGAAGATTCCCACGGTTCGGTAAGCTTGACAAAGGTGCAGGCCTCAACCTTTTGCGTCGCATAAGAAAAGAGATTCATGATCTGCCATTACTTATGGCCAGCAATGAAACCTCTATTCGAAAAAGTGTGTTGAAAATTCCTGCTGTTTTTGTCGATAAAAATTCATCTTTTTTTTCTGAAGAGATTCATCGCTTTTTACTCAACCAGCTTGGTTTCGGTGATTTTGTATTTCGTATGCTCAATGGAGACATGGTTGGCTGGGCCTCAGATTTCAGAACATTTGAAGAGCAAATAAAGACCATCCCGGAAGAATCTTTTATGTATCATGCCAATAGAAATCATTTTTCCAACTGGATCATGGCTCGCTCCGAAATTGCAATGGCCTCCAGTCTGCATGTACTTAGTATAAGTGATTTTTCAGGCCCTGACGCCATGCGAAGTTTTTTAGCAGAAAATATTCATTCTCTTCGCAAAGAGAGGCAGAAGGGGATTATTGCCCGTTTTTCCTCAAAGGATTTTGATCCGGACATTATGGATTTTGTAAAAATAGGAAAAGGATCTCTCGGTGGTAAAGGAAGAGGTCTGGCTTTTATGGCAGGTCTATTCGCTACCACCGGATATCTTTCTGAAATACCAGGGTTGAAAGTACAGTTTCCTCAAACGCTTGTTATCTGCTCAGGTGGTTTTGATGATTTTGTCGATAAAAATAATCTGGCACGAGTCAGAAAGCACAAGGATACGGATATAGCTTCGGCGTTTCTTCAAGGTGACATGCCAGTCTCTCTGGAAACAGAATTGAGGGAATATCTCTCCAGTGTAACGGGACCCTTATCCGTACGTTCTTCAAGTTTGATGGAAGATGCCCAGTTTACACCGTACGCAGGTCTTTTTTCTACCTATATGCTGCCAAACAATGGTCCGGACTTTTCAATACGTTTTGCCCAGTTTATTTCAGCGATCAAACTTGTGTATGCATCAACATGGTTCAGTGCCCCCAGAGTATTCTCGGGAGGCCAGTATCGTCAAAGTCAGGAAAAGATGGCAGTTATCGTTCAAAAAATGGTCGGTAGTCAGTATGGCGATTTCTTCTATCCTGCTGTTTCCGGTGTTGCCCAATCACATAATTACTACCCTGTTTCTCCAATGAAATCAGAAGATGGCCTCGCCTCCATAGCCTTGGGATTCGGTAGAACTGTTGTAGAAGGAGAAAAAAGCCTGCCTTTTTCTCCACATTATCCGAAGGTGCTCCCTCATTTTTCATCTGTTGACGACATTCTTGAAAATGCGCAACGTTATTTTTATGCGTTGGAGATGTCGGCTGAAAGTAGCGTGATTCGTTTTGACCCTCTTGGTGGTCTTATCAGGCGTGAAATATCCTCAGCCGAGGATGAATTCCCAGTCAGGATGCTTTCCAGTACCTACATAGCTGATGAGCATCGAATACGTGATGGAAGTCATCCCGGCACAAAGATTGTTACCTTTGCCCAGCTTTTAAAATATAATCTGATTCCTTTACCTGAAGTAATTGCTGAATTTTTGCAACTTGGCAGACAAGGGATGGGGTGTCCTGTAGAAATAGAGTTTGCAGTGGACCTTCAGCCGGACCCTGCTGATAGTGTTTTTTATTTTTTGCAGATCAGGCCAATGGTCGTTGGAGCTGAGCGGTTTGATGTGGAGATCAGCAGCAAGGAAGAAAAGCAGGCGTTCTGTCAGTCAAACCAGGCGCTTGGACACGGCAAACTTGATCATATTGCCGATATCATATATGTCAGACCAGAATCTTTTGACACCGGGAAAACCCGGGAGATTGCCCGGGAAATCAGTCGACTGAACAGTCTGTTACAAAAAGAGAAAAAGCCTTATTTGCTGATAGGCGCCGGACGCTGGGGATCAGCAGACCCCTGGCTTGGTATTCCTGTTCAGTGGCAGGATATTTCCGGGGCCGGCGCCATTGTGGAGTTACGTAATGACATGTTGAAAGTAGATCCTTCCCAGGGATCTCATTTCTTCCATAATATCATTTCTCTAGGAATTCCATACGTGACAGTAACTGAAGGGAAAGATAGTCTTGACTGGAAGATGCTCGCCGCAATATCTCCTGTTCGGGAAACAGCATTTCTTCGGCACATACGTTTTGCCGAACCATTTATTATAAAGATAGATGCTTCTCAGGCAAGATGTATCATGTTTCTTGCCGAATGATTCAGTGTCTACAAGCCGGCTTCTGCCAGATCCTGGATGACTTTTTCTTGGCCTCTTGTAACAGCTCGCGGCACCTCAATTGATATTTTTACATACAGATCTCCATTGGGCCCTTTGGGGCCATCAGGCAGGCCGAGACCTTTGAGGCGTAATTTGCCGTTGGATTGGAAACCAGGTGGTACTTTCACTTTCATGTTTTTTCCCTCGAGCGTGGGAACAGAAATTGTTGTACCGAGGACTGCAGCGCTGAAAGGTATCTGTTTTTCAACGATGAGATTACTGCCGTCACGCTCGAAAGTGGAATGACGTTTGACTTTAATAAGCAGGTAGAGATCGCCTCTGCTCCCTCCAGTAGGTGAGATTCCACCTTTACCGGTAATTCGCAGTTTTTTCCCGGTTTCAATGCCTGCGGGTATTTTTACAGAAACTTTTTCTCCACCTCTACCAAGAGATATGGTTTTCTCGGAACCAGTGAGAACATCATTTAAAGTAATGGGAAGCTCAAGGGACATATCCTGCCCCTTCACGTTTTGTTGTCAGCCGAAACCACTGCTGGTCTGACCGCAGGATCCTCCTGCCTGGGAGAAGATATTGCCAAAAGGGCTGCCGCCTCCGGAAAAAGTACGGAAGGAAGAACCCAATCCTCCACTGCCGCCACCCATTCCTCCGATATTGATGCCAAATTCTCGTAGAATAGAGCCAATATCAGAGTTGCGGAAAATATCCTCCTGACTGAATCGCTGCTGGAAGCCTGCTGAACCATAGGTATCATACTGCTTTCTCTTTTCTTCATCAGAGAGCACAGCGTATGCCTCATTGGCTTTTTTAAACATCTCTTCCGCTTCCTTGTTTCCTTTGTTGCGGTCAGGATGATATTTCATTGCCATCTTGCGATAGGCTTTTTTTATTTCCTGTTTTGATGCCTTTTTGTCGACATTTAATGTTTTATAATAATCCATGCTCAAATAGTAATCATTGGGATCCCAATGTGCTTAAACAAAATTGATGAACTCGCCGATAATTGCAGATTTCGAGAAGTTTTTTCTCACCACAGAGCGCACAGAGATCACAGAGGTAACTGCTTGTAATAATAAAAATTCTCTGTGGTCTCTGTGCGCTCTGTGGTTAATATCTTTTTTTTACATATAGTTAGAAAGGAACTTCCTCACCCATACGCGGTTCAGGCGTGGGGGGGTCCTGTTGACTAAAATCAGTCCCTCCTGAAGACGCACCTTTTGAGTCAAGCATCTTCATGTCTCTGGCGACGATCTCTGTCGTGTATCGTGTATTGCCGTCACGGTCTTCCCATTTTCTTGTCTGAATACGTCCTTCAATATAGACCTTCGATCCTTTTGAAAGGTATTCACCGCATATTTCACCAAGACGGGCAAAAGCAACAATGCGGTGCCATTCCGTCTGTTCCTGCATCTGGCCATCCTGGCCTTTCCATTTTTCAGTCGTCGCAATAGTAAAATTGGCGACTGCTGCTCCGCTCTGTGTATAACGAACTTCTGGATCTGAACCGAGATTGCCAATAAGAATGGCTTTGTTGATCATTTTTTTCTCCTTTTTAGTGTCTTACAGCTTGTTTTGTGTAAAAAATAACAAAAAATTAAATGACTGTTTTGATCATAAAAGTTGCCTCTACCGTTAAGGCACTTATCCTAAAAATCTTAAGGCCATTTCCGCTTTAGAGGGTTAATGATTTAATAGCTTTGCGTTAATAAATGTAATTCATAGCTGGCAGGACGCAAGGGGAATGAGTATTTTTTTTATCTCACAGCTTTGGCCGCTTTATCCAAATTATCCGGTAAGTTTTGAGCAGCCCCTTCCGGGAAACCGCATTCCTGCCATATTTCATCACTTTCCATACAGAAATAGATACATGTATTATGTGATACCCGCTTTCTTAGTTCGCCCAGGATGTGCTGGTACATTTCAACCCGTAGCCCCCTGAAATAGCGGTATTTGTTGTCTAAGCCCAAAACGAATTCTTCATGAAAGAAATTTGATTTTGGGAACCTTCCTAAAGCAATGGGCCGTAGACTAGGTAAAAAGCGCAGGGCTCCGAGACTGATCCAGGCAATTTTATCAGCAGGCACTGTTGAAAACAGCTTCTTAATGGTGTGTGAATATCCTTCACGCCAACCATCATGATATATAACGGGGTCAAAATGAAAAGCAAGTGTGTATCCCCAATCAGCGCACTGCACTGCCGCGGCTAATCTTTCTTCAAGACTTGCTGTACGTATCTCTTCCCTGGCCATTATGGACGGACTGTTCAAGGACCAGGCAATTATTGTTCTTCCGCCATGATCAAGACCACTGAGGTGATCGATGGCAACACTCTTTGTTTTAAGTTCCAGAACAGCTGTTTTTTTGTCTCTCATGAAGGGAACAAGAATTGTACTTAAGGCCGTGAGAGAGTCCAGGGCCAAACTGTCTGTAAATTCTCCGGTACCAATACGCCAGAACTGGCTTGTAGAGGTACAGGCCAATTCAAGTTCGGCAAGCAGGTCTTCAACATTTACAAAAAAGGAAAGCCAGGGATTGTTCAAGTAGGCTTGGAGTATACAGTAGACACAATCCATGGGGCAGTTCATCCCGATGTTCAAGACCTGATAGTCACAGCAGCGGTACTCTTTTGTCCCAGGGCAGGGTTTGAAGAAATGTCCTCGGTTGCGGCAGAGTAAAAGGTGGTGTTTCCCTGTATTCAGGCTATGGGGGTATGGCCCTGCATGGAGATCAGGTATTGCATCATCAGCAATAATTTCGTAAGGAATGTGCCTGGCTCGTTCGAGAATCTCTTTGGTGTAGGAAAAATCTTTGCAACTTTCCTGCACATAAATGCGCTGAATGTGGTGTGCAGGATCATATGGTTTTTTGCTGTGGTTTTCGGAGTGCATGGCGCACCATACAACATGCTTTTTATAGAGCAATTTTTTTTTTAATCTTTATCTCTTTGATTTCATGATGAGTATCTAAATTCCCTTTTTTTTCGATATATTTTTTGTTTACATCTGCTCCATATTGTGGTTACTTCATCTCCGCATACCATATTTTGTATGTTTGATGTTCAGGGACCTACTAGTGAGGAATTAATCAGCGTATGCAAAACACCATAAAAATATGAAACAGGAGCCAGAGATGGGGAGAAAAATGACAACCCAGGATGTGAAAACGCCAAAGGATATTCGTGAACCGGAATTTAGCAGCAGTGCGCTCACTGTACTGGATCGCCGTTACCTGACAAAAGATGAGCAGGGGAATGTCATTGAAACACCCAAGGAGATGTTGTGGAGGGTGGCACAAGTTATGGCTGAGGCAGACCGGCTGCATGATATCGATGCTGATACGGACAAACTCGCCAGAGAGTTTTATGATATGATGGCACGGCTCGACTTCATGCCAAACTCCCCAACTCTCATGAATGCCGGTCGAGAACTCGGTCAGCTGTCAGCCTGTTTTGTTCTGCCGATTGAGGATACCATGGAAAGTATCTTTGAAGCTGTCAAACAGACAGCACTCATTCATAAAAGCGGTGGTGGAACAGGGTTCTCTTTTTCAAGCATACGTCCTCATAATGATTTAGTTCATTCCACCAAAGGAGTATCCAGCGGCCCTCTTTCGTTCATGTCCGTATTTGATTGTGCCACAGAGACTATCAAGCAGGGTGGAACCCGCCGTGGGGCCAACATGGCAATGCTCCGGATCGACCATCCAGACATCATGGATTTTATTAAGATAAAATCCGACCTCAGTGTCCTGAATAATTTTAATATATCCGTGGCTGTAACTGATGAGTTCATGAATGCGGTGGAGAATAATGAGGAATATGAACTGAAGAATCCCAGAAACGGCGATGTTGTGAAAAAGCAGAGTGCTGTCAAGGTGTTCAAGCAGATTGTCAAGCAGGCCTGGTATTCCGGCGAGCCGGGCATAGTATTCATCGATCGGATGAATGCTGATAATCCCACCCCCCAGGTTGGCAAATTTGAAAGTACTAACCCCTGTGGAGAGCAGCCGCTGCTGCCCCATGAGTCATGTAACCTCGGATCCGTCAACCTTTGCAATATGGTGGTTGATGGCAAGATTGACTATGAAAAACTTGGGGAAACAGTCCGCCTGAGTGTTCATTTTCTGGACAATGTTGTTGATGTGAACAGGTATCCTCTGCCGCAGATAGAAATAAAGACCAAGGCCAACAGGAAGATAGGTCTGGGGGTTATGGGCTTTGCCGATATGCTGATCAAGATTGGTCAACCGTATTCTTCTCCGGAAGCAGTGGAAACTGCAACCCAGGTGATGAAGTTTATTGATGACACCGCCTTGGAGATTTCCAAAGAGCTGGCCATGAAACGGGGCGCATTTCCTAATTTTCCCGACAGTATTTATGGCCTGAAAGATATGAATGATCCTGTGCGCAACGCCACACGAACCACTATTGCACCAACTGGAACCATCTCTATTATTGCCGGCTGTTCAAGTGGTGTAGAGCCCCTGTTTGCAGTTTCTTTTGTTCGTCGTGTTATGGATAATGATGAGTTTTATGAAGTGAATCCTGTTTTTGAAGAAATTGCCCGGGAGAAGGGCTTCTATTCCAGCGAACTTCTGAAAAAAATATCTAAGAGTGGCAGCATACAGGGTATTGATGAAATTCCTCAAAAGTTCAGAAGACTTTTTGAGACAGCCCATGATATCACCCCGAAAAATCATATTGATATTCAGGCTTCTATCCAGAAGCATACAAACAATGCTGTAAGTAAAACCATTAATTTCAGCAACTCTGCAACCACTGATGATGTCAAAGATGCCTACCTCCTTGCATATAATCTTGGTTGCAAAGGTGTTACCATTTATCGGGATGGCAGCCGTGAAA
Organism: Desulfobia sp.; assembly: GCA_030608985.1. Taxonomy (GTDB): domain Bacteria; phylum Desulfobacterota; class Desulfobulbia; order Desulfobulbales; family SURF-16; genus Desulfobia. The sequence goes on from JAUWDC010000041.1 coordinate 7,550, forward strand.
ACCAGGTACTGAGTGTCGGCACGAAGGATGAAAAGAAAATTGCTTTAGTCGAAGGAAAAAGACCGGTAAAGAGAGATAGACCAGCCAGTCTCAGTGGATCCACCTATCAGATGACAACGGGATGTGGACCCATGTATGTCACAATTAATGAGGATGCTGATAAACGTGTTTTTGAGTTGTTCAACACCGTGGG
>JAUWDC010000286.1 GCA_030608985.1 Desulfobia sp.
GCCTTCGACCTTTAGTTCCATATATATCCTCCATTATGAATTTAACAGGCAATTGAAAATTTTCGTCACTTGAAGAGTTCTCTTCATGGGCTGATTTTTTCAAAACCTGCATAAGGGCCTGAACATTCAATTTCAGGCACCCTCAAGAGAAAAACCTTTCATACAAAAGGCTAATATAAATATATCACAAATTTACTGATCACACCAGACTACAGGCTTATTTTATACTATAAACAGTTTTTGCGCAGTATCAATCCTGCGAGCTGAATTCTGCAAACGGCTGGTTGAAATTTCACCTTTCTCCACTGCTTCTGTAAAGGCGGCAAAAGATCTACGCACCTTACCATGATCATGACAAATAAGCAGAATATCAGCACCGGCAACAAATGATTTCACAGCAGCTTCATGGATGCTTCCTTCGTTTTCAATGGCACCCATCTCCAGGTCATCGGTAATAATAAGGCCATCATATCCCAGCTCATCACGGGCCATTGTTGACAAGATAAACGGAGAGAGCGTGGCCGGAATGCCTTCATCAATATCCGAATAGATGGTATGGGATGTCATTATTGCAGCGACCCCTGCATCCATTGCTTGTTGAAAGGGTATGACATCACGCCCCATTATTTCCTCGTGTTTTTTCGAGACGGTAGGGAGTTGCAAATGCGGATCAAGCTTAGCTGCACCCAGCCCAGGGAAATGTTTTCCGCAAGCAGCAATTCCCAAGTTCTGCATTTCGTTAATAATCACGCATCCCAGCTCTCCTACTTTATAAGGATCGTTTCCAAGGCTGCGATGTTCCATAAAAAAGCCCTCGCCGGAAGGGCAGATATCCAGCACTGGAGCAAGATTCATGTTGATACCAACATCAACCAGCTCTCGTGCACAGTCCCGAGCAAAGGCTGCGAGTTCCTTTTCCGGCTCCTCTGATTCTGCCAAAACCCGGGCGTCTTTAAACTGGGTAAAGGGTTTTGATAACCGGGCAACAGTGCCTCCTTCCTGATCGATACTAATAAAGGGTAATGGAAGGTCATAATCCCGGCAGACGGAATTCAGATCCTGGCAAAGCTTCCGAAGTTGATCCGGGCTTTCGACATTTCTGCTGAAAATAATAAAATTATGGATTCCCTGCTTCCTCACAAGATCCTCTGTTGAGGAATCCAGAACAAGCCCCGGAATTCCTACCATGAAATATTTGCCCAGATTATTTGTCATATTTTTTTACGAAAGTTTTAAGTTGAAAGTTTTAAGTTTTAAAAAGTGCACTAAAGTGATCTAAAGTTTTAAGTGCCTAAAGTTTTGGAAGTTAATCTTATCAGATACTTACTAAACTTTAGTCACTTTAGTGCACTTTAAACTTTAAATACTTCCTTTTTTTAATGCCAGTCCCCTGATACGAGACCGGATCTGTCAATCCAGCCTCTGCAAATCCTTTCAAGCGCAACTGGCAGGAATCACACTCTCCACAGGCATTTCCTTCATCATCCGGATCATAACAGCTGTGGGTCATACTGTAATCGACACCTAAGGCGATTCCTTTTTCAATAATTTCTTTTTTGGTTAGACGCATCAACGGTGCATGAAAACGAAAGGCCCTACCCGATTCCACTCCGGCCCGTGTGCCAAGATTGGCAACCCTCTCCAAAGCCGAAAGATATTCCGGCCGACAATCCGGGTATCCGCTGTAATCGAGCATATTAATGCCAATAAAAATATCAAAGGAACCTATCACTTCTGCCCATGCGACAGCATGGGAGAGAAAAATAGTATTTCGGCCGGGAACATAGGTGACCGGAATAGTCTGCTCCATTTCTTTTTCACTGCGCATTTTAGGAACAGCTATTTCTGTTGTAAGGGCTGATCCTCCTATTTTATCTAAATCAAGATTTAGAATAAGATGAGTAGTCGCTTTCATGCGGCGAGCTGTCTCTTTTGCCTTTTCAAGCTCGACAGCCTGACGCTGTCCATATGAAAAGCTGAGGCAATAGCACTCATATCCCTGTTTTTGGGCAAGTGCCAGTACTGTTGTCGAATCAAGTCCTCCACTGAGCAGGACAATGGCTTTTGGGGGTGTTGAGTTCATTGAGTTTGTTGAGTTTGTTGAGTTTGTTGAGTTTGTTGAGTTTGTTGAGTTATTATCTCACAGAGTTCGCAGAGATGCCCTGAAAGAAATGCCCTTGGGGTACACAGAGAAAAAACCTCTGTGAGCGTTGCGCCTCTGTGAGAGACCTACCATAATTTCACCGGCAGAGCATGGGTGATCTTTATTTCTTCAGGGCCGACTGAGGCTTGGTATGCCACAACCATGACTCCGGTTTCAGCAGCTTCAGCCAAGGTGTCTGCATAGACTGAATCAATGTGGGCGGCAGGAGCAAATTCATGGCTATCCATTCGCTGGACACAAAAGAAAACTGCGGCGTCATATCCTCTTTGTTTCAGGCTGACGAGTTCTCGAAGGTGTTTACTGCCACGTTTTGTGACGGCATCTGGAAACATGGCAATACCATCTTCAACAAGAGTGCAGTTTTTCACTTCCACATACAGTTGATTGTTTGGACGATTCAGCAAAAAGTCAAGTCGACTCTTCTCCGACACCTTTACCTCGGCCTTTATGTCATCCACTTCCCCAAATTCATCGATGACTCCGTTTTCGATGGCTTCCCGAACCAGATGGTTAGACCGGATTGTATTGATCCCGACCCAGTAGCCCTCGACCTGAATCATTTCCAGAGAATAGGGATACTTGCGGGTCGGACTATCTGACCGTGACAGCATCACAGGGTTCCCGGGACTGAGGCAACCTCGCATACTGCCGGTATTCGGGCAGTGCACTGTCAAAACTGAGCCATCGTCCAACTCAACATCAACAAGAAAACGTTTATATCGTCTTATGAATACAGCAGGTTCCAGCTGGGGTAATTTCATGAATACCTGTAAGGTTAAATGGTTGACGGGATGATATGGTAAATGGTTAACTGGATAAAATTGTGATCATTGTAGTCTATTCCAAAGGGTAAAATAGTAATGAAAGATCGATCTGGCAAGAAGACTTCCCGAAAAAAG